>NZ_JACSOF010000131.1:0-18443 GCF_014349205.1 Photobacterium sp. BZF1 | reverse complement strand
ACCTCACGATGAACACCCTTGCATAGGCTAACGGTTCTCGCTCGACTGAGCCCGTAGAGGACTTTCACCTCCTAGGTTGACACCATGCTCGGCGCACCAAACACAAAAACCAGCCGCAAGGCTGGTTTTCTTATGTTTGTCGGACGGATTTTGGAGTCCCTTTTGGGTATCTCCTCAAGCGAGGATATTAGAGTCGATATCGGTGAGGGCTTATATACAGCTGTAACGTATGCTGCCTATCCCTAATATATTTTCCCATTAAAAAATCACCTGAGAGTACCTTCCATGTTACCAAGCCCAAAGATACTCACATTGTTAGGCCTTATCTTTTTTAGAGTGCTTTTTTCGCCGGAGTGTAATTACTGTTGGCAGGTGTGAAGGAAAAACATATCAGTGCTAACCATAAAAAAGACACATATATTTACTTAAATTTTTTCATTGGAATATCCGATTAAAAAAAAAGCAAAATATTAAATATGCCTTGATTGACATACAAAAATGATTAAAATTCAAGACACCATAATCGTCCTTACATGGCGCAATATATTGATTTAAAATAAAAAATATATTTCAGCTAATACTTAAACCTATTTTAATTCGGTCGATTTATTTCTTTGATGAGGTCCGTAAATTATTTCTCGTGAGTGACATTTAGCCTTTAGTTCAGCTATTATATATAAGCAATAGCAGTGTCAATAGATTGACTCTTAACACACTTTTGCATGAAAGTGCCTAATCATTTATTACTGCACTTTGAAACGCAACAAATAATCATATTTAAAAATAAATTTTACGACAAAAGACATATCGAAGAGGGAAAGAGCATGTTCAGGGCTTATGCTCACTTTGCAGTGAACCATCCAATAATACATTACGCAAACATGCTAGTAGTACTGGCAGTATTTGTCGTCAGTTGCTATCAATTGCTGGCAAACGAGAACCTTCTCTTTGTATTAGGTTTATTATTTGTAGTGCTACCGACTATCGTCTTTGCGCGTTCATCAGATTACAAGCGTAAATACTTGAACTCGAATAATTAAGCCTGTCAATAAGCTAAGTAAAAGATCCGCCTACTGAATAGAGGTGGTTTTGCATGCCCTCGAGAAAGGTCTTGGGTACCATACACTTGAGTTTGTTTATCTGTCACTTCTCCTCTTTCAACTTGATCGACAACGATCAATATAAAAGCAAGAGATAAAAAAAGCCCACCTTGCGGTGGGCTTTTTCATTAAACGTCTTACGCGTCGCGAATTACTTAGAAGTAAGCTTCTCGCGGATACGTGCAGATTTACCTGAACGCTCACGTAGGTAGTACAACTTGGCACGACGTACTGCACCACGACGTTTAACAGTAATGCTGTCAACGATTGGAGAGTGAGTTTGGAACGCACGCTCAACGCCTTCACCGTTCGAGATCTTACGAACAGTGAACGCAGAATGTAGACCACGGTTACGCTTAGCGATTACAACGCCTTCGAAAGCCTGTAGACGCTCGCGGTTACCTTCTTTTACCTTAACCTGAACAACAACAGTGTCACCTGGTGCGAATTCTGGTAGGTCATTTTTCATTTGCTCTTGCTCAAGAGCTTTGATGATATTACTCATTTGGTATATACCCTAGAATAAACTGATACTAAATTAATTAAATGCTTGCTTTATGTTCGCGGATAAACTCCGCCAGCAAGAATTCCTGATCGTCAGTCAGAGCTAGGTTTTCCAGGAGCTCTGGTCTTCTCAGCCAGGTTCGGCCCAACGATTGTTTCAACCGCCAGCGGCTAATATCCTTGTGGTTGCCAGACAACAAGACCTTAGGGACTTCCTGCCCGTCCAACACTTCAGGACGCGTATAATGAGGGCAATCTAGCAAGCCATTGGCGAAAGAGTCTTCTTCCGCTGACGCAAAGTCACCCAGCACACCCGGTACAAACCGGACGACTGCATCGACCAAGGTCATGGCTGGCAGTTCGCCACCCGTCAGCACAAAATCGCCGATAGACCATTCTTCGTCTACCTCTTGTTGGATAATGCGCTCATCTACCCCTTCGTAGCGGCCACAGATAAGAATTAGATTCTCGTTCTGCGCCAGCTCCTCAACACCCGCTTGATCAAGCTTACGGCCCTGAGGTGATAGGTAAATCACTTTAGCCTGGCCTTCAACGGATTGCTTGGCTGTGTGAATGGCATCGCGCAAAGGCTGTACCATCATCAACATGCCTGGTCCGCCACCGTATGGTCGATCATCAACCGTCCGGTGTTTGTCGTGGGTAAAATCACGAGGATTCCACGTTTCCACTGACAAGAGGCCTTTTTTTACCGCCTGGCCTGTTACCCCAAAATTGGTAATGGCATTAAACATGTCAGGAAACAGGCTGATTATGCCTACCTTCATTTGTTCACCTATTACCGGGGATTAAAATCCAGGATCCCAGTCAACTTCGATCCGCTGAGCAGTGCGATCAATCGACTTGATGACCTGCTCATCGAGGAACGGGATTAAACGTTCCTTCTGGCCAAAAGCATCCTTCAGGTTGGCTTTGACTACCAAGACGTCGTTGGAACCTGTTTCCAGGATGTCAGTGACTTTACCTAGGTCGTAACCTTCGGTAGTGACCACTGTCATTCCATACAACTCACGCCAGTAGAACTCGTCATCTGACAGTGCTGGTAGTTGTTCTGCCAAAACGTAGACTTCAGCATTAGTGAATTTCTGGGCATCCTCACGGATATCCAGACCTTCAAGCTTAGCGACTAACCCCTGACCATGGCGTTTCCACGATTCAACGCGGAACTCCTTCCACTCACCCTTAACTTTGATAAACCAAGGCTGGTAGGAAAAAATGCTTTCAGCTTCTTCGGTGTAAGAAAAAACTTTGAGCCAACCCTTGATGCCATAAGTGGAACCAAGTTTGCCAACAATAATGCGGTCTTGTGTACTCATTGCTTCTCTATTACCTGACATGCTAATTAAGCCGCTTTAGCAGCGTCTTTGATTAGCTTAGCTGCGCGGTCAGACACAGTTGCGCCTAGACCAACCCAGTGATTAACACGGTCAAGGTCAAGACGTAGACGTTCTTCCTGACCCTTAGCTAGCGGGTTGAAGAAACCAATTTTTTCAATGTTACGACCGTCGCGAGCAGCGCGAGAGTCAGCAACAACGATTTGATAGAATGGACGCTTCTTAGCGCCGTGACGTGCCAAACGAATGGTAACCATATCGTCCTCTTTGCATTACTGTAAATGAAATCGGCCCCGCCAGGGATACTAACGGGGCCCGTGCCAAATTAAGCTCGGGAATTTTACTCTTTAAACTGACGAATGCAACCGCTTTAGCTAAATTTTCACCAGTTTAATTATGTTGACTTACCCAAGCTCAATGATTTAGTGAGAGTTTGCGGCTTAGCGACCGAACATTCCGCCCATGCCGCCGCCAGGCATCATGCCTTTCATATTGCGCATCATGTTCTTCATTCCGCCCTTCTGCATCTTCTTCATCATCTTCTGCATCTGGGTGAACTGCTTGAGCAGGCGGTTAACATCCTGGACCTGGGTACCAGAACCCAAGGCGATACGCTTCTTGCGCGAGCCTTTGATAAGCTCAGGGCGCTCACGCTCCTTCGGCGTCATCGAGTTGATGATCGCTTCCATCTGGTTGAACATCTTGTCGTCAACCTGATCTTTGACATTCTCTGGTAGCTGGGACATACCCGGCAGCTTGTCCATCATGCCCATCATGCCGCCCATGCTCTTCATCTGCTGCAGCTGGCCGCGGAAGTCTTCCAGGTCAAAGCCCTTCTTCTCTTTGAATTTCTTCGCAAGCTGTTCGGCTTTTTCCTTATCGACGTTACGCTCTAGATCTTCGATCAGAGACAGTACGTCACCCATACCAAGGATACGTGAAGCTACACGGTCTGGGTGGAAAGGTTCTAGAGCATCGGTCTTCTCACCAATACCCAAGAACTTGATTGGCTTACCAGTGATATGACGTACAGATAGCGCGGCACCACCACGGGCATCACCATCGACCTTGGTCAGGATCACACCGGTCAACGGCAGCGCTTCGTCGAAAGCTTTTGCTGTGTTGGCGGCATCTTGCCCCGTCATGGCATCAACCACGAATAGGGTTTCGACTGGGTTGATAGCCTTATGGACATCCTTGATTTCGTCCATCATTTCGCCGTCAACGTGCAGGCGACCCGCGGTATCGACAATCAGGACATCGTAGAATTTCAGCTTGGCTTCAGCATGCGCGGCAGTAACGATATCTACCGGCTTCTGGTCTGGCGTCGACGGGAAGAAATCAACACCCAAGTCATTGGCCAGGGTTTCTAGCTGTTTGATCGCCGCTGGGCGGTATACGTCGGCAGAGACAACCATGACTTTCTTTTTCTGGCGCTCTTTAAGCAGCTTACTCAGCTTACCGACACTGGTGGTTTTACCGGCACCCTGCAGACCGGCCATCAAGATAACCGCTGGCGGCTGGCTGGCAAGGTTCAGGTCTTCATTACCTTCACCCATGACCGCTTCAAGCTCAGCTTGCACGATCTTGATAAATTCCTGGCCCGGAGTCAGGCTCTTCGATACTTCGGTACCTACCGCACGTTCCTTGACGCGCTTGACGAAGTCACGGACAACAGGAAGCGCAACATCAGCCTCGAGTAACGCCATACGTACTTCACGCAGCGTATCCTTGATGTTGTCGTCCGTCAGGCGGCCACGGCCACTGACATTCTTAAGCGTTCGCGATAAACGCTCCGTTAAATTTTCGAACATGTGCTACTCGCTCGTTACGCAACTAATCGATATGATCTGGCTAGTATAACGCAATCCTTACCCTGCTTTCATGCCCTGACGGACACTTTCACTGTGATATAACCTGATAAAACGGCTTCAGTAGGCCATTGATCTCGCTTTATCATGGCGAGAGGGCGGCTAGCAAGGTATAATTGCGAACTCTTACCATCTTAAATAGTTAAGTTTACTATGGATATGTTGATTGCCGTCATAGCGGCATGCCTTTACTTTCTTGCCCTAGGGCTGGTTGTACCGGGCCTTACCAACAGCAACGGCATCAAGACCAAACCGGTCTTTGTGTTTGCTGTGGCCGCTATTGCCCTGCATATCCTGCTGCTCAAAGATCTCATTCTGGGTGGACAGGGACAAAACCTCAGTATTTTGAACGTGGCTTCGCTGATCAGTTTACTGATTGCAGCCATCACAACCGGTGCCATGCTAAAAATGCGGGTCTGGTTCCTGCTGCCAGTGGTCTACAGCTTTGCTGCGATAAACCTCACAGCAGCGACATTTCTACCTGGTGCATTCATTACCCACCTGGAAACCCATCCAGAAGTGCTCTTACATATCTCACTGGCCCTGTTCTCCTACTCAACCCTGATGATTGCTACCTTATACGCAATTCAGTTGGCTTGGTTGGATCACAAGCTAAAGAATAAAAAGAGCCTGCTGATAAACCCGAACATTCCTCCTTTAATGATGGTAGAAAGACAACTTTTCAAGATCATTTTGGTCGGTAATTCACTGTTGACCGTCACCTTGGTGACTGGATTTATCTTTATCCAAGATATGCTAGCACAAGGCAAAACCCACAAGGCCGTCTTCTCGCTGTTAGCTTGGTGTGTCTATTCTGTGCTGCTGTGGGGACATTACCAGAAAGGCTGGCGTGGACGCCGGGTTGTCTGGTTCAGTATGGTAGGTGCCTTCCTCTTGACGCTGGCCTATTTTGGCAGCCGCTTCGTCAAAGAAATCATTATTGGGGCATAAATCCTTGCCCCATTCATTGACACCCAGTGCGTCTGGGTACAAAGTTCAAGTAACAGAAACGTTAAGGAAATAGGTTTTTGGACGATATATCCACGGGGATTCTATTCTCTCTCCTGATATTGCTTCTTGTTATTTCCGGATATTTTTCCGGCTCTGAAACCGGGATGATGTCTCTCAACCGCTATAAGCTGAGACATCTGGCCAACCAGGGACACCGGGGGGCCAAGCGGGTCGAGAAGCTCCTTTCGCGTCCGGATAGGTTGATTGGCCTGATCCTGATCGGTAATAACCTCGTCAATATTCTCGCTTCGGCTATTGCGACCATCCTCGGTATGCGCCTCTATGGTGATATGGGTGTGGCCATCGCAACCGGTGCTCTGACCTTGGTGGTACTGGTCTTTGCCGAGGTAACACCGAAGACCCTCGCGACCCTTTATCCCGAGCGGATCTCCTTTGCTAGCAGTATCGTACTGAAGTTGCTGATGAAACTGCTTTATCCACTCGTTTGGTTTGTCAACGGCATCACCAACGGCTTCTTGCTGTTGCTTGGCCTGCGTGTTGATAAATCCAATGACGGCAAACTTAGCTCGGATGAATTACGCACGGTTGTGAATGAGGCCGGAGGCCTTATCCCGAGGCGCCACCAAGACATGTTGCTGTCAATCCTCGACTTGGAAAATGTCACCGTGGAAGATTTGATGATACCGCGTAACGAAATCGCTGCTATCAACGTCAATGATGACTGGAAGTCGATCGTGCGCCAGCTCAGCCACTCGGCTCACGGCCGTATTGTGCTCTACCGCGATACCATCGATGAAGTGGTCGGTATGCTTCGGGTTCGTGAAGCCTACCGCCTGATGATGGACAAGAATGACTTCAGTAAAGAAAACCTGCTGCGCGCAGCAGATGAAGTGTACTTTATTCCGGAAGGGACACCGCTCAATATCCAGCTACTGAAGTTCCAACGCAACAAAGAACGTATTGGCCTGATTGTTGATGAGTATGGCGATATCCAGGGCCTGATCACCCTCGAAGATATCTTGGAAGAAATTGTCGGTGAGTTCACCACATCGATCAGCCCGACCTTGGCCGAGGAAATTACCCCGCAGCCAGACGGTAGCCTAATGATCGAAGGCAGTGCCAATATTCGCGATTTGAACAAGAGCCTCAACTGGGGACTGCCAACAGATGGCCCTCGTACCCTCAATGGTTTGATTCTGGAGCACCTTGAAGACATCCCCGATAGCCAGTTGAGTATTGAGGTAGCCGGTTACCAGATGGAAATCATCGAAGTCTCCGACAATATGATCAAGCAAGTACGGGTACTGCCCAATCAGCTTAAGAAAACAGGCTGATCCTGCCTTGCCAGCAACCTTTTCAATATAACAAAGCCGGCAGTCGCCGGCTTTTTCATGTCTAGCTCATCGCTAGCGGTTCGTCTCAGCGTGAGTTACTTGACGCTAAGTTCCTGAAGCATAGATTCAGGCAACGCCAACTCATCATTCTGGTTGACCGCAATACCCTGCTCAAGGATATGACGGGCAATTTCCTTAGCATCATCTAGCGAGTGCATGGTGAAAGTACCGCACTGGTACTCATTCAGCTCAGGGATCTTGTCCTGTGACTCAACCTTAAGTACATCTTCCATCGCAGCAGTCCAGCTGTCGGCAACCTGCTGCTCGCTAGGCGTGCCAATCAGGCTCATATAGAAACCTGTACGGCACCCCATTGGTGAGATATCGATGATTTCTACCTGATCGGAATTGAGGTGATTACGCATGAACCCTGCATAGAGGTGCTCCAGAGTATGGATCCCACGCTCACTCAGGATATCTGCATTCGGACGGCAGAAGCGTAGGTCGAAAACCGTAATGGTATCGCCTTTCGGGGTTTGCATGGTTTTTGCTACCCGTACAGCCGGTGCATGCATGCGGGTATGGTCAACGGTGAAACTGTCTAATAGTGGCATTGCTTCCTTACTCCTTGGCCTAGTTACGGGGATAACTAACCGCCCGTAACTTAGAATCGTATTAAAAGTTATATCACACCGCGGCAACCCAGCAAGTGGGTTTTCTGATCGCCTAATGCTCTGGGGTTAGAACGGCCACCAGCTACGGTTATCTTCCAGCTCCTGACGGCACTGCTTGAGCTGCCAACCATAATCCTTGGCTTGCTGCTCGACCCGGCGGGATACCCTCAGCAAGGTCGGCTTCGACTTGTAGGTCCCGCGGCGATAACCTCCACGGCCATCATGATAAGCAAGGTATTGGTTATAGGCATCCCACTTGGAGATCCCTAGCTGGCGCTGGGTTTCATGGGTATACCAACCAATAAACATCAGAGAGTCAGCAAAATTGGTTCGCGAGCCGCCATTACCTGTCGCTTTCTGGTAATCAGACCAAGCAGGATCCTGCGCTTGGGCATAACCATAGGCACTACTCACCCGTCCCCATGGGATAAAGCCCAATACATAGTTCTTGGGAGGCCTCGCATCATGACGATAGCTACTTTCCTGTTTCACAAACGCCATGGCAACTTGCATTGGTGTACCCCATTCATCTTCCATATCCAGAGCGGCTTCGTACCATTTCGGGTACTCACGGAAGATATTGCAGAGGTTGTTATGATCTTTGGGGGGAGGCGTCGCACAGCCTGAAAGAATAACAGCGCTAAAAAAAATCAGCGCTATCCGCGACATAGTAGATTTTTCAGCCTTCAAATGGGCAAACATGGAACTTCACGCCGTCCTTGTGGTCTGAATATATGATGGCAGCCAAGCGCTGCTATCATCCCTGCGAAATGAATTATCGGGCAGCAAGGTCGCTGCCCTCTTTTTTTATTTTATATCAGCGAAATACGCATCAAGAAACGCATCAAAAGACAGCTCATCACTGTTTTCGATCTGCTGCTGGCGATCCACCGATGCTACCGCTTCCTGTTCAAATACATCCTCTGAGTAGAACTGGTACTGGCGATCATTTAGGCCATTAGCATGTTCGGTTGCCAAGTTTTCACCTACAGAACCAATGCCATTTTGCGCCCTGATTGCATCAAGCAACTGTGCCGATAGTGTCAATTCCGGTTGCTCAATCCACGTCTGCAGACGAGCCAGTGTTTCTTGGTAAACAGTGTTACCGGCAGCAGCATCCATAGCCTTGGCCACATCAGCCAACTCACCAAAGACTCGGGTACCCCAGTCTTTTACTGACAAGCGTTCGCCATTACAGCCAATCTTGAGCATCAAGTCTGGGTTACGGCCATCAAGTACCACACGGTTCCAGTTATCGCGCCAGCACTCCAGTTCGGCATCATCCATCGAAGCCGATGGTGACAGCACCGCCCAAGTTAAGAACATATCCAAGAAACGCACCTGATCGGCAGTAATACCGATTGGGCTGAATGGGTTCACATCCAATGAACGCACTTCGATATATTCCACCCCGCCACGGCTCAAGGCTTCAGACGGCTTCTCGCCGCTTTGCGCCACGCGCTTAGGACGGATAGGTGCATACAGCTCGTTTTCAATCTGCAGTACGTTGTCGTTCAACTGGCGGTATTCACCGTCCACTTTAACGCCGATCTTGGCAAATTCTGCCGATGGGGTACGGATGGCCTTTCTTAGGCCATCAAGATACTGCTCCAAACCATTGAACCCGATCTTGAGCGAGCTCTGTTCATGGTTGGTATAGCCCAAGTCACTCAAGCGCAACGCGGTTGCGTTTGGCAAGAAGTAGGTACCACAGCCGATCTTTTCAAAATCCAGCTTGGATTCGGTATTCTCAAGGAAAGATCCACACAGCGCAGGGGATGCACCGAACAGGTATGGGATCAACCAACCAAAACGGTAGTAGTTCCGGATCAAACCGAAATAGGCATCAGAAACCGCATCTTGGCGGGCCTGCTCTGATTGTTCACCGAACAATGCATCCCAGAATGTTTCTGGGAAGGAAAAATTGAAGTGCACCCCGGAAATGACCTGCATAATGCTGCCGTAACGGCGCTTGAGGCCCTCGCGGTACAGGGTTTTCATTCGGCCACTGTTCGAACTGCCATACTGGGCCAAGGTGATCTCATCTTGATCCCCCACCACACACGGCATAGACATCGGCCAGAGTTTCTCGTCACCCAGCTTGCTGTAGGTAAACTGATGAATATCACTTAGCTGTGACAGCAAGTGATCGACATCCTGAGATACAGGCGTAATAAACTCCAGCAATGGCTCAGCAAAATCTGTCGTGACCCATTTGTTGGTCAACGCCGATCCCAGCGCTGCCGGGTGAGGTTCACCAGATAGCTTTCCGTTCGGGGTAATACGCAGGGCTTCACGCTCAAGACCTCGCCCTAGTTGGGTCAGGGCATCAGGATTAGCCGCAACTTTTAGCAGCCTTTGTGAAAAATCCATTACTGTGATTCTCAATCTTCAACAACTCAGTCCGGTAGATTAATCATAATTGATAGTGATTACCATGATTATCGCAACGAAACTCTTTTACCTATAGGTAACAATCTCGCTGACCGGAACAAAATCAAAAAATAAAGCCGGCATAGAGCCGGCTTCGATAAAGTTACATCGTAGGCGAGAGCGACTTGACGGGTAAGCCAAGGGTCTCTAGTTGCGGCTTCAGGCTTGCCGCATCACCGACAACGATGATTTGGTAATCGGCCGGGTTGAACCACTTGGCAGCCAACTCGTCGATCCGCGCTTTGGTAATCGAGGCTACGATATCATTACGGGTATCGACAAAGTTCTCTGGCAACGAGTATGTCAGGATCTGGCCGAGTAGCTGTGCCTTCTTGCTCGGGGTTTCGTAATTCAAGGCATCTTTCTGCCCTACCGCCAAGCGCATGAAGCTAAGCTCTTCGTCTGTTACCCCTTCACTTGACATCTTCTCAAGCTCGTTAAGGAACTCCTTAACCGAAGGCAGGGTCGCATCAGCCCTCACCTGGGCGTAGTAGACGGACAGGCCAACTTCTTTCCCGCCACTCTGATAACCACCAGCACCGTAGGTATAACCTTTGTCTTCTCGCAAGTTAAGGTTAATTCGGCTATTGAAGTTGCCAGCCAAGTTGAAATTAGCCAACTGGGTCTCATACAGCTCACCGGTGGCATCAAACGGCAACCCCTGCCTTGCTAGACGGATCACTGTCTGCGGCGCCCCCGGTTTGTCCACTAGCCATACCGTTTGCTTCGGCAGCGTCGGCAGTTCCGGTGTGACATACGTCGGTTTCGGCATGCCCTGCCAATCGGCAAGGAAACCTAGCGACGAGCTCAGCTTAGCCTTGTCAATGTCCCCCACGACCACAATATCTGCACCATTTGGAGTGTAGTAACGGCGGTAGAAGGCTTTGACATCATCCAGCGTGATCGACTCAAGCGATGCATTGGTACCTTCAGGTGGTAGGCTGAATGTGGTGCCACCAAACAAGATTTCACGTGTGGCCTGCCCAGCCATCCATGACGGACGCTGGTGCTCGTAGATAATCCCTTCAAGGGCCTGCTGCTTGACGCGATCAAAATCAGCTTGGTTAAACGCTGGCTGGAACAAACGTTCCTGCATAATATCCAGCGTCTCCGGCAGATACTTAGTCAATGACGTCACGGATATCACCGTGCCGTACTTGCCAGCCGAGAAGCTAACAGTACTGCCCAAGCGATCAAGGCGAGAAGATAACTCTTCCACGGTCGACTTCTGGGAGGCCTCTGCCATCATACTGGCGGTCATCTTCGCCAAACCCGCCTTGCCTTCAGGTTCAAAACGGCGACCGGCCGGAACGACCATCTGCAATTCAACCGTCGGTGTCTCGCGGTACTCGGTAGCCAGAACCTTGATGCCATTAGCCAGCTCGAACTGGTAAAGCTCAGGCATGACTGCCTCTACTGGCGAGGACGGCTGCGGCATTACCGAGCGGTCAAAATCATCCACGGCTGTTCGCATCTGTTTTTGCAGTTGCTCATCGGAAACTTTGGTAAATTCAGGGATAATCCGTGGCGGCGGGGTAAAGTTAGGTTTCGCTGCCTCAATGCTGGTGCGGCCACGAGGAACCACACTGAGTGTCACATTTGGATGCCCGTTAATGTAACGCTCATAGGCTTGCTCCATGCTCGATGTTGTCACTGCGCGCAGGTTGCCAAGCTCTGTACCCAAATAGCCCGGATTATCGAAGAATGTTTCATAGGACGCGAGCTGAGAAACCTTGCCGCTGACACTCTGCAGCCCGAAAATTGCATTGGCTTCAACCATCCCTTTTAGCTCTTCAAGCTCTTTGGCGGATACACCCCGCTGTTCAAGGCCATCGAGAATACCAGTGACTTCGGCGCGAAGTGTTTTCAAATCACCCTGCTTACCGCTTTGGCCTATCGCGTAAACATACATGGTACACGCCAACTCGGCACAGTCATGGAACGCTCCTGCATCGACAACCTTGCCAGTTTTCACTAAGTTCTGATACATCAGGCTGTTGCGGCCACCACCAATGACACGGGCCAGCATATCAAGCGAGGCTTCATCCTCGGCACCGTTGTAAGAAGTAGGCCAAGCCATCAACAGCATTGGCTGTTGGATCCGGTCTTCCAGGGTCAGGTAGAGATCGTTTTCAACCGTGACCGGCTGTTTGGCTGGCTTCTCGACTTCGGGGCCACGCGGAATACTGCCGTAGTATTTGTTGATCCATTCCAAAGTCTGCTGGACATCAAAGTCACCGCCGACGGTCAAGGTGGCATTGTTCGGGCCGTACCAACGTAGGAAGAAAGCCTTTAGGTCATTTACATCAAACTGGTTAAGATCTTCAATGTAACCGATAGTCTGCCAAGAATACGGATGGGTGCGCGGGAACAGGGCCTCCCCCATTCGCTCGTAGACCAGGCCGTACGGACGGTTCTCGTAACGCTGGGCACGCTCGTTTTTCACCGTCGCACGCTGGATTTCAAATTTACGCTGGGAGACAGCTTCGAGCAGGAACCCCATACGGTCGGCTTCCAGCCACAAGATCTTTTCGAGCTGGTTGGCCGGCACCGTTTGGAAATAATTAGTCCGGTCGCGGTTGGTGGTGCCATTCAGCGTACCACCGGCTTCGGTGATCAGCTTGAAGTGTTCCTGATCGCCGACATTCTCAGAGCCCTGAAACATCATATGTTCGAAGAAATGGGCAAAGCCGGATTTGCCTAGCTCCTCACGGGCAGAGCCGACATGGTAAGTCATATCAACATGGACCAGCGGGTCAGAGTGGTCTTCATGGAGAACCACCGTCAGCCCATTGGCCAACTGGTATTTGGAATACGGGATAACCGGTGTATCAGAAGACGAACTGGCCTTGACCTGTTCAACGAATGTCACCCCTTGCGGTAACTCGGGCGCCCCGGCTTGTTGAGACTGTAGTTGGCTACAGCCTGCCAGTGAGATCAGCGCAATCCCCACTATCCACTTTTGCACTCAATGCCTTCCTTATAATAAACCTTGGACCAACAATGCTAGTACGGTATAACGTGCCGCTTTTCCCACCATGATGATAAGAAAGCTGAGCCAATGACGCATCCGCAACCAGCCTGCGGCCAGACACAACGGATCACCGATAATCGGTAACCAGCTGAAGAACAACGACCAGTAGCCGTATTTTTTTAGCCACAGTAAAGCTTTATGACCGTGTTTTTCTTTAGAAGTTTTATCTGGTAGCAATCTACCCAGCCAATAGTTGGTCATTCCCCCCAACGTATTGCCGATTGTTGCCACGGTGACCACCAGCCAAACGGCGTTATCCCCCAATTTCAACGTCGCAATAAGGTTGGCTTCTGAACCTCCCGGTAACAGGGTTGCACTCAAGAAACCGGTGGTGAATAACACCCATAAGGCTGATTCGCCATTAAATAACTCTAGCATTGATCGTTCTAGTTGATTGATATGGTTGCTGTACCTTACCCGATCTGGGGGTAAAAAAAACGGGCAACCCGAAGGATGCCCGTTTTAAATTGTTGCGATATTTTGCTGTCAGCTGAGTTAACCCACCAATGCCAGCAGGATACCGGCAGCGACTGCTGAACCCAGCACCCCGGCAACATTCGGCCCCATCGCATGCATCAATAGGAAGTTCTGTGGGTTAGCTTCTAGGCCGACCTTGTTAACCACCCTCGCCGCCATCGGCACCGCTGACACACCAGCAGCCCCGATCAACGGGTTGATATCTTCCTTACTGAATCGGTTGAGCATTTTCGCCATCAACACACCACCACCGGTACCGACACTGAATGCCACCGCACCCAGCACCAAGATACCCAGCGTCTCGAAACGCAGGAACTGCTCGGCAGCAAGTTTAGAACCCACACCGAGGCCCAGCATGATAGTCACGATGTTGATCAGCTCGTTCTGTACGGTATTTGACAGGCGATCTACCACACCGGATTCACGCATCAGGTTACCTAAACAGAACATACCGACCAGCGGCGTTGCTGCAGGCAGGAACAAGATGGTCATTAGCAACACGGCTAGCGGGAAAAGGATCTTCTCCGCTTTGCTCACTTCACGTAGCTGCTGCATCTTGATCTGACGCTCTTCCGGCGTAGTCAGCGCTTTCATGATCGGTGGCTGAATGATAGGCACCAAGGCCATATAGCTATAAGCCGCGACCGCAATCGCACCGAGCAAATCTGGTGACAGTTGGCTAGCAAGGAAAATGGCTGTCGGGCCATCCGCACCACCGATGATCGCGATAGAAGAAGCATCTGCCAAGGTGAATTCCATGCCCGGCACGGCATTTAGCAAAATTGCGCCAAACAGGGTGAAGAAGATCCCGAACTGCGCTGCCGCCCCTAACAACAGGGTCTTCGGATTGGCAATCAATGCCCCGAAATCTGTCATTGCCCCCACACCCATAAAGATCAGCAGCGGGAAAACCCCGGTTTCGATCCCTATGTAGTAGATGTAGTACAGCAGGCCACCCGGCTCAGTAAAGCCTGCATTAGGGATATTGGCCAAGATCGCACCGAAGCCCATCGGCAACAGCAGCAAGGGCTCGAAACCCTTGCGGATCGCCAAGAACAACAGGCCAGCACCAACCAGCATCATGATCAACTGGCCGAACTCAAAGTTGGCAATACCCGTCTCGTTCCAGAGAGTTAATAATCCGTCCATGGTTCCCTCTTATGCCAGGCTCAGGATCGGCGAGCCGACAGCCACTGAGTCACCTTCCTTGACATGGAGATCTTGCACGGTACCACTACGGGCTGCACGAACTTCGGTTTCCATCTTCATCGCTTCGAGGATCACCAGCACGTCGCCTTCAGACACTTGCTGGCCCGGCTGGACATTGATCTTAAAGATATTGCCCGCCAGTGGAGCTGGTAATTCTTCGGCAGTACTCGCCTGTGGCGCTACAGCAGGAGCAGGGGCATTAGCCATCGCCGGCTCTACCGAGGTCAGTTCACCGCTAGGGCCCACTTCAACGTTATACACCTGGCCGTTAACCTTAACGCTATAAGCTTCGACTGTGGCAGCGCTTGCCGCAGGTGTAGCCTGTACCGCAGGAGCCGCAGCTTCCGGCTCAGTGCCCGGTGCAGGCTCAAACGCCTCTGGGTTGTTACGGTTTTTCAAGAAGTTCAAACCAACCTGAGGGAACAACGCATAGGTCAGTACGTCATCAACCTGTTCATCAGCTAATGCAATACCGTCTGATTTAGCCTTAGTAACCAAATCAGTGGTTAGCGTATCTAACTCAGCATCCAGCAAGTCCGCAGGGCGGCAGGTTATTGGCTCAGCTCCCTCTAGTACACGGGTTTGCAACTCGGCATTAACCGGAGCCGGTGTCGCGCCGTATTCACCTTTGAGTACCCCTGCAGTTTCCTTGCTAATGCTCTTGTAACGCTCGCCAGTCAATACATTAATCACCGACTGAGTACCTACAATTTGCGATGTCGGGGTGACCAACGGAATGAAGCCAAGATCTTCACGCACACGAGGGATCTCTTCCAGTACTTCATCAAAGCGGTCGGCCGCACCTTGCTCTTTGAGTTGGCTTTCCATATTGGTCAGCATACCTCCCGGTACCTGAGCAAGCAGGATACGGGCATCAACCCCTTTCAGGCTACCTTCGAACTTGGCGTACTTCTTGCGGACCGCTCGGAAATAGCTAGCAATCGGCTCAAGCTGCTGCAGGTCGAGCTTAGTATCACGCTCGGTACCCTCTAGCATAGCAACAACCGTTTCTGTCGGCGTGTGGCCATAGGTCTGGCTCATCGAAGAGATGGCGGTATCAAGGATATCCAACCCGGCCTCAACCGCTTTTACCGCTGTTGCCGTCGACAGGCCAGTGGTCGCATGACAGTGAAGCGCCAGCGGGACGTCACACGAGGCCTTGATACGCTTGACCAACTCTTCCGCTTCATAAGGCTTGAGCAGGCCAGACATGTCCTTGATACAAATAGAGTGGCAGCCAAGATCTTCCAATCTTTTTGCCAAATCAGTCCAGGTATCGAGGTTATGAACCGGACTGGTGGTATAGGAAATCGTACCCTGGGCATGGGCACCAACATCGACAGTGGCCTTGACCGCCTTTTCGAAGTTACGGACATCATTCATCGCATCGAAAATACGGAAGACATCCATCCCGTTGGCGTGGGCACGCTCAACAAACTTTTCAACCACGTCATCGGCATAGTGGCGGTAGCCCAACAGGTTCTGGCCGCGAAGCAACATCTGCATCGGGGTTTTCGGCATGGCTTGCTTAAGCAAACGCAGGCGCTCCCATGGATCTTCACCCAAATAACGGATACAGGCATCAAAAGTAGCGCCACCCCAGGTTTCCAGTGACCAATAACCGACCTCATCGAGCTTCTCGGCAATTGGCAACATGTCTTCGATACGAAGACGGGTAGCAAATAACGACTGGTGGGCATCACGTAACACAACGTCAGTGATTGCTAATGGCTTGGACATGCTCACAAACTCCTTGTAAAAAATACTTCCTAAAAATCACAATGTTCCAGCGACAGCAATGCTATCACCTAGGCCTTCTGCCCACGGTAGCGATGTACCGCTGCTGAAATAGCCGCAACAACTTCTGGTTGCACACCACTGTGATTAACAGCAACTGGTGATGGCTGGCGAGGTGCCGGCGCATCTGGTGTCTCTTTAGGCGCAATTTTGGCCAGCAGCTGCACTAAATAGATCAAAATACTAAGAAACAGAAAAACCACGACCATACCAGTAGCCATGATCGTCGCCGCTTCCCACAGCAAAGGACCTAGATCTGCCATAATGCTTCCTTTCATTCATTTTGTAATAGGCGGGTTAACAAATACCACGTTAAGTAAATTTATGTCAAATTGATTAACAACACACCAACCAATGGTGGTTATTTAACCTTTTCCTGTGGGTTTGATCGTAAAATTACAAAAAGCCATTTAAATCGTGCTTCATCCCCCGTATTGATTCAGCCCAATTCAAGACGGCATAACGATAACGCTTCTCTAGCCACCGTATAGCGCCCTCCTCCACAGCCAAATTACGTTTACGTAAACGTAAGCAGCAAACACTTAAAACAACAAAGTCCTTGTTTTGTAACTTATATCAGGTTGCAAGCTAGGATCTGTTATTGAGTTCAAATTCAAAGTGAAAAGTTAGTTCGAGCAAGTTGAAAAGGTAAATAAGCAATGAGTGAAGTATTTGTGTATGGCAAAGAAGCGGGTTCAAGATGGGATTAATAAATAGCGGAGCCAGTGGATGAGGCCAACAAGATGCAGATAGAAAAAAAGCCCAGCCGAGGCTGAGCTTTTCAATAATGGCGCGTCCGGGAGGATTCGAACCTCCGACCGCCTGGTTCGTAGCCAGGTACTCTATCCAGCTGAGCTACGGACGCGCAGGCAATAATCTGATAATGCAGACTATTTGAATAATGGCGCGCTCGGGAGGATTCGAACCTCCGACCGCCTGGTTCGTAGCCAGGTACTCTATCCAGCTGAGCTACGAGCGCACACTAATATTCGGTTTGTAGTACCGCCTGATGGCAATACGTTGTAATGATGGCGCGCTCGGGAGGATTCGAACCTCCGACCGCCTGGTTCGTAGCCAGGTACTCTATCCAGCTGAGCTACGAGCGCGCAAAATCGGTTTAGTTAGGAAATACCTAACAGCCAATGCGTTTCCGTCATCGGCATAAGCAGCAATCCATTGATACTTAGGAATAATGGCGCGTCCGGGAGGATTCGAACCTCCGACCGCCTGGTTCGTAGCCAGGTACTCTATCCAGCTGAGCTACGGACGCGCAGGCTATATATTCCGAAACTTGGGAATATATTAGAAGAATGGCGCGCTCGGGAGGATTCGAACCTCCGACCGCCTGGTTCGTAGCCAGGTACTCTATCCAGCTGAGCTACGAGCGCGCAAAATCTGTTTTTGGTTAGGAAACACCTAACGACCAATGCGTTTCCGACATTGGCGTAAGTAACAATCCATTGATACTTAGAAATAATGGCGCGTCCGGGAGGATTCGAACCTCCGACCGCCTGGTTCGTAGCCAGGTACTCTATCCAGCTGAGCTACGGACGCGCAGGCTTTCTTTCTCAAGAAGAACTTGAAGAGAAGAATGGCGGTGAAGGAGGGATTCGAACCCTCGATACGGCTACAAACCGTATACTCCCTTAGCAGGGGAGCGCCTTCAGCCTCTCGGCCACCTCACCA
>NZ_JACSOF010000130.1:0-18567 GCF_014349205.1 Photobacterium sp. BZF1 | reverse complement strand
GTCCATTGACAGTCTTATTTTGAAAAGGAACGGTTATTCATGGCTGGCAACAAGAAAAACAACCGCCGCGAAGAAATTTTGCAAGCGCTGGCACAAATGCTGGAATCTGCCCAAGGCAGCCAACGTATTACTACCGCTAAGCTGGCAGCCCAGGTTGGTGTCTCGGAAGCCGCCCTCTACCGCCATTTCCCAAGCAAGGCGAGAATGTTCGAGGGCTTGATCGAGTTTATCGAGGACGCCATCACTACCCGTATCAACCGCATTCTCGATGACGAAAAAGACACCCTGCAACGCCTGCGCATGGTACTGCAGCTGATCCTTGGCTTCGCCGAACGCAACCCGGGCCTGACCCGCATCATGACCGGCCACGCCCTGATGTTTGAACAGGACCGCCTGCAAGCCCGTATCAACCAGCTATTCGAGCGTATCGAAACCCAACTGCGCCAAATCCTACGCGAGCGCAAGTTACGCGAAGGCAAAGGCTTCCCGGTTGACGAGTCTATCCTTGCCGCCCAGTTATTAGGCCAGGTAGAAGGCAGCCTGAACCGCTTTGTCCGCTCGAACTTCAAGTACAAGCCGACAGCTAATTTCGACGACTACTGGCACCTGCTAAGTGCAGAGCTAGGGTAAAAGCAGGTTCGAGGGACGAGTTCCTGAATCTTAAAAATAACGCACATAAAAAAAGCGAGAGGTTTTCACCTCTCGCTTTTTATTAGGTTGTCAGGCTCTTGGCTCTTCCAAGCGCCCAGAGCCATCATTTCCTAGGGCCGGGGGAGTTATACTCCGTACTCTGAACGGTACGCCTTCACCGCTTCTAGGTGCTGCTCCATGCCGTCCTGCTCTTCCAGGTAGCTCACTACATCACCCAGCGATACGATAGACACCACCGCACAGCCAAAGTCACGCTCGACTTCCTGGATAGCAGACAGTTCACCCTTGCCTTTCTCCTGGCGGTCGATTGCTACAAGCACACCAGCCAAGTCAGCACCATTGGCCTTGATGATTTCCATCGACTCACGAATTGCCGTACCGGCAGTGATCACGTCGTCAACCAGCATGATACGGCCTTCTAGCGCGCTACCTACCAGGTTGCCGCCTTCACCGTGAGCTTTGGCTTCCTTGCGGTTGAAACAGTATGGGGTATCCACATCATGATGATCTGCCAGTGCAACCGCTGTTGTGGTGGCAATTGGGATCCCCTTGTACGCAGGGCCAAACAACACATCGTATTCGATACCGGCATCTACCAAAGCCTCAGCGTAAAAACGGCCTAGGCGTGCAAGATCACGTCCTGTGTTGAACAAACCCGCGTTGAAGAAGTACGGGCTCTTACGGCCAGATTTCAGTGTGAACTCACCAAACTTCAGTACGCCCTTTTCCAAGGCAAATTCGATGAACTGACGCTGATATGCTTTCATGGTTTCTCCTTATAGATGCAACTTGTGATTACACGATTCAAATCTAGGCGCAGGGCCGCATTAACCGGTAACGCGAAGCCCAGGCCAAAAAAAAGCGGCTCCAATAGGAACCGCTTCAAAAAACTAACTTTCCAGCGCTTGCTTCTGAACGCTAACAATGTCGGCAATGCCGTCTTTCGCCAGGGCCAGCATCGCCAGCAGCTCTTCGTGGCTAAAGGCTTCACCTTCTGCAGTGCCCTGGATTTCGATCATTTTACCTTCTTCGGTCATGACCACATTCATGTCTGTTTCTGCAGCCGAGTCTTCAACATACTCCAGATCGCAAATAGCTTCACCGTTATAGATGCCTACCGACACTGCAGCCACCATGCCTTTCAGTGGGCTGGCCTTGAGCATGCCTTTTTCCAGCATGTAATTGATAGCATCGACCAAGGCAACCATCGCACCAGTAATAGATGCTGTACGGGTACCGCCATCCGCCTGGATAACATCACAGTCAACGGTGATCATCTGCTCGCCCAACGCTTCCAGGTCAACCGCAGCACGTAGGCTACGGGCAATCAGGCGCTGGATTTCCATGGTACGGCCACCCTGCTTGCCACCGGCCGCTTCACGGCGGTTGCGAGAGTGAGTTGCACGCGGCAGCATGCCATATTCCGCTGTCACCCAACCTTGTCCTTTGCCTTTTAGCCAGCGTGGCACATTCTCTTCCACACTTGCGGTACAAATTACCTTGGTATCTCCAAACTCAACCAGCACCGAACCTTCGGCATGGGCAGTAAAGTTACGGGTAATAGTAATAGGACGAACTTGGTTGTTGCTTCTTCCGCTTGGACGCATCGGTGGCTCCCTCTGGCTGGATGACATTAACCGGCGATTATAGCCACAACCTCCCGGTTGTGCACGTGAAACCCAACCCGCGTGGTTTTTAAAGCGCTGACTGCTGGCAGAATCACCACCTCGGCACTGGGTAATACTCGTTAAGCAAGGCCACTTGAAGTTACTTGGGTATATGCTTAAGGCTAAGTATAATCGTGACATCAGGATAACTGCGCACCACTTGCACATCGATGACGGTGGATTGCCAATGCACCCCACCCTAAGCAGTTATCAACCACCACTATTAGAGGCCACTAGCCAATGATCCATAGCATGACCGCCTACGCCCGTCGCGAAGTCAAAGCCGACTGGGGCACAGCCGTTTGGGAAATCCGCTCGGTAAACCAACGCTACCTTGAAACCTACCTGCGTATGCCTGAGCAATTCCGCAGCCTGGAGCCTGTCCTGCGCGAGCGTTTTCGCAAGCGCCTGGCCCGCGGTAAGGTAGAATGTAACCTGCGTTTTGAAGTGAACCCAGCAGCCAATACCGAGCTGAAAATCAACGAGGAGCTAGCCAAGCAGGTGATCAATGCTGCCAAGTGGGTCAAAGAAACCGCTGGCGAAGGCAGTGTCGGGCCATTCCAGGTGCTGAACTGGCCTGGTGTAATGGAAGCGCCGGAGCAAGACCTTGACGCTATCAACAAGGACTTGCTCGAAGCATTCGACCGCACGGTCGATGACTTCATTGCCGCCCGCGCCAGCGAAGGCGAAAACATGAAAGCGCTTATCGAACAGCGCCTTGAAGCTATCTCTGTAGAAGCGACCAAAGTGCGCAGCATGATGCCGGAAGTACTGAACTGGCAGCGCGAACGCATCATGACCCGCTTGGAAGAAGCTAAAGTCGAGTTGGATGCCAACCGCGTCGAGCAAGAGCTGATCATGCTGGCGCAGAAGAGTGATGTTGCAGAAGAACTGGACCGCCTTGACTCACACGTCAAAGAAACCCAAAAAATCATGAAAAAAGGTGGCGCCTGTGGCCGCCGTCTCGACTTCATGATGCAGGAGTTCAACCGCGAGTCGAACACCCTGGCCTCGAAATCGATCAACACCGAGATCACTGCTGCTGCCGTGGAGCTCAAAGTGCTTATCGAGCAGATGCGCGAGCAGATCCAGAATATCGAATAACCCCCTCGTTGCGTCCCGGGTGGCCCCAAAGCCCGGGATGATCATTGCGCTGGCATGAAATGATCATAAATTCCAACTAGGCTTAACTTTAACTCGAGCAAAAAGTTGAATTTTCAAGCAACCAGCTAATTTCTTTTGCGCGCGGATCATGATAATCTGCGCGCCCTTCTATCACTGAGTGAAAATAGGCAATGAGCAAAGGTACTCTATACATTGTGTCGGCCCCGAGCGGCGCAGGCAAATCCAGTCTGATTAACGCCCTGTTGGAAACCAACCCGGTCTATGACATGAAAGTATCCGTCTCTCACACCACCCGCGGCATGCGTCCGGGCGAAGAGCACGGTGTTCATTACAATTTCGTTAGCGTAGAAGAGTTCCAAGAACTAGTAGAGCAAGGTGCATTCCTTGAGCATGCTGAAGTTTTCGGCAACTACTACGGCACATCTCGCCCGTGGATCGAGCAGCAGCTTAACAAGGGTATCGATGTATTCCTCGATATCGATTGGCAGGGTGCCCGTCAAATCCGCAAGCAGATGCCACAAGCAAAAAGCCTGTTCATCCTGCCGCCTTCGAAAGAAGAGCTGGAGCGCCGCCTCAATGCCCGTGGCCAGGACAGCGATGCTGTTATCGCCCGCCGCATGGAGGAAGCCCGTTCGGAAATCTCCCATTACAACGAATACGATTATGTGATCGTCAATGATGATTTCGATGTCGCGCTAATGGATTTCAAAGCCATTATCCGTGCAGAACGATTGAAGCAAGACAAGCAAGCTGCTAAATATAACAGCATGCTCAATGCCCTACTGGCAGAACAGTAAGTATTTTTGTACAATTTTCCTTCTTTATTTATATAACCACTGGAGTCCTCCATGGCACGCGTAACCGTTCAAGACGCTGTTGATAAAATTGGCAACCGTTTCGATCTAATCCAAATTGCTTCACGCCGCGCTCGTCAGATGCAAACTGGCGGTAAGGATCCACTGGTTCCAGAAGAAAACGACAAGTACACAGTGATCGCGCTTCGTGAAATCGAAGAAGGCCTGATCACCAAAGATATCCTGGATGCTCGCGAGCGTCAGGAACTTCAAGAGCAAGAAGCAGCAGAGCTAGCAGCTGTTAGCGCTATTGCCGGCGACAACCGTTAATTCAGGGAACCGGGCGAATTGTATCTTTTTGATAGCCTGAAAGAAGTCGCGATCGAATACCTGCCTGAGTCTCAAATCGAGGCGCTCAGGCAGGCTTATCTCGTTGCGCGTGATGCCCACGAAGGGCAAACTCGCTCCAGTGGCGAACCTTACATCATCCACCCTATAGCCGTTGCCCGTATCTTGGCCGAAATGCGCCTCGATTACGAAACCTTGATGGCAGCCCTCCTCCACGATGTCATCGAAGATACCGATGTCACCAAAGACGATCTCGACAGTCGCTTTGGCTCTACCGTGGCCGAGTTGGTAGATGGTGTTTCCAAGCTGGACAAGCTGAAGTTCCGCGACCGCAAAGAAGCGCAAGCCGAGAACTTCCGCAAGATGATCATGGCAATGGCCCATGACATCCGCGTTATCCTCATCAAGCTGGCCGACCGCACGCATAACATGCGCACCTTGGGTGCCCTGCGTCCGGACAAACGCCGCCGTATTGCCCGCGAAACGCTGGAGATTTTCTCTCCGCTGGCACACCGCCTGGGTATCCACAACATCAAGACCGAACTGGAAGAACTGGGTTTCGAAGCCCTGTACCCGAACCGTTACCGTGTTTTGAAGGAAGTGGTGGCTGCCGCTAGGGGTAACCGCAAAGAAATGATTAACAAGATCCACGCCGAGATTGAGGGTCGCCTCAAAGACGCGGGGATCGAAGGCACGGTACAAGGCCGCGAGAAGAACCTGTACTCCATCTACAACAAGATGAAGAACAAGGAGCAGCGCTTCCATTCGATCATGGACATCTACGCCTTCCGCGTACTGGTCAAGGATCTGGATACCTGCTATCGCGTTCTGGGACAGGTCCACAACCTGTACAAGCCGCGTCCGAGCCGGATGAAAGACTATATCGCCATCCCGAAAGCCAATGGCTACCAGTCGCTGCATACCTCGCTGGTTGGCCCGCACGGCGTCCCTGTCGAAGTCCAGATCCGTACCGAAGATATGGATCAGATGGCCGACAAAGGGGTTGCGGCCCACTGGGCCTACAAAGATGGTGAAAGCTCCGGTACTACCGCGCAGGTCAAGGCCCAGCGCTGGATGCAGAGCCTGCTGGAACTGCAGCAGAGCGCCGGTAGCTCGTTCGAGTTTATCGAGAACGTTAAATCCGATCTGTTCCCAGATGAGCTTTACGTCTTCACGCCGAAAGGCCGAATTGTCGAGCTCCCAGTCGGGGCAACAGCGGTCGATTTTGCCTACGCAGTACACACCGATGTTGGTAATGCCTGCGTCGGTGCCCGTGTCGAGCGCCAGCCTTACCCGTTGAGCAAGCCGCTGAAAAACGGCCAGACCATTGAGATCATCAGTGCGCCGGGTGCCCGCCCGAACGCAGCATGGCTCAACTACGTGGTCACTTCCCGCGCCCGCACCAAGATCCGCCAGGTGCTCAAGACCATGCGCCGCGAAGAATCGATTACCCTTGGCCGCCGCCTGCTCAACCATGCTCTGGGAGCGATCAACATCGACCAGATCGATGAAGATAACCTGCATCAGGTATTGACCGACCTGCGTCTGACTAGCCTCGAAGATCTGCTGGCCGAGATTGGCCTTGGCGAGTTGATGAGTGTCGTCATTGCCCGCCGCCTGCTGGGCAGTTCCGATGAGCTAACACCGAAAGAATCCGACCAGCGCCTGCCTATCCGCGGTGCCGACGGTATTCTGCTGACCTTCGCCAACTGCTGTCACCCTATCCACGGTGACCCAATCATGGCCCATGTCAGCCCGGGTAAAGGTCTGGTTATTCACCGCGAAGAATGTGCCAACATCCGCGGCTACCAGCGGGAGCCGGACAAATACATGGCGGTTGAGTGGAGCGAGGACTTCGAACAAGAGTTCGTCACCTCACTCAAAGTCGATATGCAGAACCACCAAGGCGCGCTGGCCGACCTGACCAACACCATTGCTGCTACCGGATCGAATATCCAGGGGTTGGCAACGGAAGAAAAAGACGGTCGCCTGTACACCATTACGGTACGCCTGACCACCAAAGGACGTATCCACCTGGCCAATATCATGCGCCGGATCCGGGTTATGCCTAACGTGGTGCGTGTCTCACGCCAGAAAAACTAAACCGCACCAGCCAAGCTGGTCCGCAATAGAATAAAAAACGCCCGCTCGCGGGCGTTTTCTTTAGGTAACAGAACATGAGCCCAGAACGCTTCCAACGTATCCATGAGGTCCTTGCCACCCGCCAGCCAGATTTGACGGTGTGCATGGAAGAAGTCCACAAACCCAACAATGTCTCGGCGATTGTCCGTACTGCCGATGCCGTGGGGATCCACAAGGTCCATGCCGTCTGGCCAAGCAGCGGTATGCGTATGCTGGGTAATACCTCGGCTGGTGCCCGCAACTGGGTCGAACTAGAGACCCACGACTCAATGGTCAATGCGGTCAGCACCCTCAAGGCACAGGGTATGCAGGTACTGGCCACCAACCTGTCCGATACCGCGATTGATTTCCGTGAGGTGGATTACACCAAACCAACCGCCGTTATCCTCGGTGGCGAAAAAAATGGGATCACTGCTGAAGCGCTGTCGATGGCCGATCAGGATATCATCATCCCTATGGTAGGTATGGTACAGTCATTGAATGTCTCGGTTGCCAGTGCCCTGATCCTTTACGAGGCACAGCGCCAACGCCAGAACGCCGGTATGTATAACAGGGAAAAAACCCTGCTGCCTGACGAAGTGGTTCACCGTATCCTGTTTGAGCGCGGCCATCCGGTATTGGCCAAAGTTGCTCGCCGCAAGGGGCTACCTTACCCGCCACTGGATGAACATGGCCAAATCGCTGCCGATGAGCAGTGGTGGAGCATCATGCAGGCGACCGAGCCGAAAAAGAAAAAGACCTTACCTTAAACGGATATAGCCATAACGGATGTGGCCATAATGGAGTAGTAATGAGCGGACAACTTCTCGATACTATAGCCCTGACCGAACTGTCAGGTGTCGGTGCCAAAATGGCAGAAAAACTGGAAAAAATTGGCCTGCATACCGTACAGGACCTCCTTTTCCACCTTCCGCTCCGCTACGAAGACCGTACCCGGATCTGGCCGATTGCCAGCGCCATGGCCGGACAGCACCTCACCGTTCAGGGTGAGGTACTGAGCAGCAATATCACTTTCGGCAAACGCCGGATGCTGACCGTCAAAATCAGTGACCAGACCGGCAGTGCCACCCTGCGCTTTTTCAACTTCAATGCGGCAATGAAGAACAGCCTCAGTGAGGGCAAGCAGGTCAAAGCCTATGGCGAGATCAAACGCGGTAAGTATGGGCTCGAGATCATCCATCCCGACTACAAGGTTTTCTCCGAGCCGACCGAACTCAGCACCGAGGAAACCCTGACCCCGGTCTACCCGACCACCGATGGCCTGCGCCAACTTACCCTGCGTAACCTGACCGATCAGGTCATGCGGCTGCTCGACAAATCTGCGGTGCGCGAACTGCTACCGGAAGGCTTGTATGACCGCCAGATGACGCTTGCACAAGCATTGCATGTCATGCACAGGCCTACACCGGATGTCTCCCTCGACCAACTCGAGGAAGGCAAGCACCCTGCCCAGCAGCGCCTGATCCTCGAAGAATTACTGGCACAAAACCTATCCATGCTGGCTGTACGCCACAAAAGCCAGCGCCACGCCGCATGGCCGCTAGCCCAAAGCAATACACTCAAAGACAAGCTGCTGGCAAGCTTGCCATTTAGCCCAACCGGTGCCCAGCAGCGGGTAGTCGCGGATATCGAACACGACCTTGCCGTGCCCCATCCGATGATGCGGCTAGTACAAGGCGATGTCGGCTCAGGCAAAACATTGGTTGCTGCTCTGGCTGCCTTGCGAGCGATAGAGCATGGCTACCAGGTTGCCTTGATGGCCCCGACAGAGCTGTTGGCCGAGCAGCACGCCATCAACTTTGCTGCCTGGCTAAACCCTTTGGGGATTGAGGTAGGTTGGCTTGCCGGAAAACTCAAAGGCAAGGCACGCGAAAAAGAATTGGCCCGTATCGAGAGCGGCGAGGCCAAAATGGTCGTCGGTACCCATGCCCTATTCCAGGAGCAGGTAGTATTCGACAACCTTGCTCTGGTCATTATCGACGAGCAGCACCGCTTCGGGGTCCACCAGCGCCTTGAACTGCGAGAAAAAGGGGCCAATGGCGGCTGCTATCCGCACCAGCTAATCATGACCGCCACCCCAATTCCGCGTACCCTAGCGATGACCGCCTATGCCGACTTGGAGACATCGGTCATCGACGAGTTGCCTCCGGGCCGTACCCCGATCCAAACCGTGGCCCTGCCCGACTCGCGGCGGCAGGAAATTATCGAGCGCATCCGCTCGGCCTGCCTCAACGAGGGCCGTCAGGCCTACTGGGTCTGTACCCTGATCGATGAGTCCGAAGTCTTGGAAGCCCAGGCCGCTTCCGATACCGCCGACGAGCTGACCGCTCAACTACCGGAACTCAATATCGGACTGGTCCATGGCCGGATGAAGCCGGCAGAGAAACAGGAAGTGATGAAGCGCTTCAAGGATGGCGAGCTGCACCTACTGGTTGCCACCACGGTTATCGAAGTCGGCGTAGATGTCCCCAACTCGAGCCTGATGGTAATCGAGAACCCGGAGCGTCTCGGCCTGGCCCAGCTGCACCAGTTGCGTGGCCGTGTTGGCCGGGGCAGCGTCGCCAGCCACTGTGTACTGCTCTACCATGCGCCGCTGTCGAAAACGGCGCAGAAGCGCCTTGGGGTCCTGCGCGAGAGCAGCGATGGCTTTGTCATCGCCCAACGCGATTTGGAAATCCGCGGACCCGGCGAGCTGCTGGGTACCAAACAGACCGGTATTGCCGAGTTCAAGGTGGCCGATCTGGTCCGCGACCAGCACCTGATCCCCCAGGTCCAGAAGCTGGCCCGCTACCTGCACGATAACTACCCGGACAACGCCAAGGCCATCATCGACCGTTGGCTCGGCCAGCGGGAGAACTACTCTAATGCTTAAAAACAGGTCCAACGCATAAGGCAGGCAATAAAAAAGCGAGGTCACCCTCGCTTTTTTGTTATGGAAGAAACTTGTTTAGCCGTTACTTCTTGGCATGCATCGGCAAGCTGATCTGGACCCGAAGACCGCCTTCACGACGGTTGGAGACCTGGATCACTCCTTCGTGCTGGTCGATAATCCGTTTGACGATTGCCAGCCCCAAACCCGTCCCCTCATTATCTGTACCACGGGCAGAATCCCCCCGAGTCAGTGGCTGGAACATCTTCGCCACCTGATCAGGGTCGATACCCGGGCCATCGTCCTCGACACAGAACCACGCACTCTTGCGGTCAGCAGCGGTCCCGCTGGAGATCTTGACCCAACCATTACCGTAACGCTGGGCGTTGACCACCAAGTTGGCGATAGAGCGCTTGATGGAGACCCCGTTACCGGTAATGACCCCGGGAATATCCGTTAGCTCCAACTCGATTTGGCGATCATAGCCAGCCTCGGCTTCCGCCACTTCTTCAAGCAGGTAGTTAAGCTCGAGATCTTCTTCCGCCTGCTTCTTGGTCGACTTGAGGTAGTCCATAAACTGGCTGATGATCTCGTTACACTCTTCGGTATCGTTGATCATACTCTCAGCCAAGTAGCTGTCTTCCGGCGACATCATCTCGGTTGCCAGGCGAATACGGGTCAGCGGTGTACGCAAGTCATGGCTGACACCGGCCATCAAAAGGGCACGGTCATCTTCAAGCTGCTTGATCCCCGCCGACATCCGGTTGAACGCCTTGGTCACAGCACGGATTTCCGAGGCCCCCCGCTCCGGCAGTACCGGTGGTGTTTCCCCTTTCGCCACCTGCAAGGCAGCTTGCTCCAGTGCCACCAGCGGGCGGTTCTGGATCCGGATAAACAACCAGCCGCCGGCTATCACCATAAAGGCGATAATCAGGCTGTAATGGAACAGCGGCGAGAAGTCATCTTCCTGCAGTTCAGACAGCGGTATCCGCATCAAAAAGCCGGGTATTGATTCGCTTCTGAGCCATAGCACATAGCTGTCGGCCCCCAGCACCAACCGCACCTCGGTCGGTGACTCCAGTTCCTGGGTCATCTCCTCGCTGAGGTATTCAATGACCGTGGCTTTGGCGAACTCCTGCAGCTCTTCATCATGGTCAGGATCGCTCCCGTCCTCGGCATGCAGGGTCACCCCGAGCTGTTCGAGCAACTGGCGCCTAAGCGGGGTATCGAGATGGAAAGTATTACCGTCGGCGAGCTCAACATCTTCCTTGAGCATCAAACGCACCTCGTAGGCGAGGATCCGGTTGAACTGCTGCAGACTCGGCAGCAAGGCATAGTTGAGGACGGCCAGATAGGAGAAAATCTGGCTGGCTATTAGCAAGCCAGCCAGAAGGATCAGTGTCCGGGTAAAGGTACTGCGTGGCGACAGTCGCATGGCTTACGCCTCGCTGCCGTCCGGTACGAATACGTAGCCCAGTCCCCATACGGTCTGGATGTAACGTGGGCGGCTTGGGTCTTCTTCGATCATACGGCGCAGACGGGAGATCTGAACGTCAATCGAACGCTCCATCGCCGAGTATTCACGGCCACGGGCCATGTTCATCAGCTTGTCACGGGACATTGGCTCGCGGGCATTGGTGACCAGTGCCTTCAATACCGCAAACTCACCCGATGTCAGCGGCATCGACTCTTCGCCACGGAACATTTCGCGGGTACCCAGGTTCAGGCGGAATTCGCCGAACTCAATGATTTTGCTATCGACACTCGGTGCACCCGGTGCTTCAACAGTCTGGCGGCGCAATACAGCGCGGATACGTGCCAGCAACTCGCGCGGGTTGAATGGCTTAGGCAGGTAGTCGTCAGCGCCGACTTCCAAGCCGACAATACGGTCTACTTCATCACCCTTGGCGGTCAGCATCAGGATTGGCAGCATGTTGTTGGCATTACGCAAACGGCGGCAAATCGACAAACCATCTTCGCCCGGCAGCATCAAATCCAATACCATCAGGTGGAAGGTTTCACGGGACAATAAGCGGTCCATTTGCTCACCGTTAGCCACACTACGTACCTGGAAACCCTGCTCAGACAGGTAACGCTCCAGTAGCGCACGCAGGCGCATGTCATCATCAACAACTAGAATCTTATAATTTTCCTGCATATCTCACCTTACTTGCATCGACTGAGGTTATCGTGCTTTGGGCGTATTTTACTCGACGTTCCCAGCGGTTAGCTGAAATTTGCCGCTAAAATAACCACTAAATTGTTACCGTTTATGTCAGATTCGTCCATTTTCTGCGGACAACTGTTTGCTTTTATAGCCACAAACGATGTTTACCTACCCTTTAAACTAACCTAAATTCAAGGAACTATCCAAAACAATACGCATTCTGGGAGGCTGAGGCTTGATCTGTAACCCATGCCGGACGACTATGGGCAACACCAGAGTTATTCAGCTTCCAGCAACCCGATAGATACCGGTACCTGCGATGAAAACCAACCTCATTACCCGCGAGGGCTATGACAAACTAAAAAATGAGCTCGATTTCCTGTGGAAAGAAGAGCGTCCCGAAGTCACCAAGAAAGTGACCTGGGCAGCCAGCCTCGGTGATCGTTCCGAGAACGCCGATTACCAGTACAACAAAAAACGCCTGCGCGAGATCGACCGCCGGGTCCGCTACCTGCGTAAACGCCTCGAGCAAGTACAGGTCGTCGATTACTCCCCGCAGCAAGACGGCAAAGTGTTCTTCGGCGCCTGGGTCGAAATCGAGAACGACGACGGCGAAACCAAAGCTTTCCGTATTGTCGGCCCGGATGAGATCTATGGCCGCAACGACTACATCTCTATCGACTCCCCCATGGCCCGGGCACTGCTGAAAAAAGAAGTCGACGATGACGTCGAGGTCAATACCCCTGCAGGCAAGAAAGAGTGGTTCGTCAATAGTATCCGCTACAAATAAACGAAAGCCCAAATTACAGAAGCAAAAATGTGAAGGCACCGCCGTTACTGACAGTTCGCTAACACGCGATGCCTTGCCTGCAATCCAATCGCCCGTAGAATGGGCCCATACCAGACAACAAGAGAAATGAACGGATGAGCAATACGATCAACCAGATGATTGCCACTGAGCTGAATGTTCGCCAGGAACAAGTCACAGCCGCAATCACTTTGCTCGATGACGGTAACACCGTGCCTTTCGTGGCCCGTTACCGTAAGGAAGTCACTGGTGGGCTGGATGATACCCAGCTCCGCAACCTGGAATCTCGCCTCGGCTACCTGCGCGAGCTCGAAGACCGCCGCCAGGTGATCATCAAATCCATTACCGAGCAGGGCAAGTTAACTGCCGAGCTCGAAGCGGCCATCAAAGATGCCGACAGCAAAACCCGCCTTGAAGATCTCTACCTGCCTTACAAGCCCAAGCGCCGCACCAAAGGTCAAATCGCGATTGAAGCCGGTATTGAGCCATTGGCCGATTCACTGTGGAGCGATCCTAGCCAAACGCCGGAAGACAGTGCCGCAGCTTACGTCGATGCCGACAAGGGTTTTGCCGACACCAAGGCCGTGCTCGACGGTGCCCGTGCCATCTTGATGGAGCGCTTTGCCGAAGATGCTGCGCTGCTGGAGAAAATCCGCCGCCATCTACTCTCCCAAGCCGAGCTGACCTCGCGTGTGGTTGAAGGTAAAGAGCAGGAAGGCGCCAAATTCAAGGACTACTTCGAGTACAACGAAGTCTTCAAGAATATTCCTTCGCACCGCGCTTTGGCCCTGTTCCGTGGCCGCAACGAAGGCTTTTTGCAGATCAGCCTCAACGCCGATCCTAACCAGGAAGAAGGCGTGCGCGGCTCCTACTGCGAAGTCATGATTGCCGACCACCTCGGTGTGAAACTGGGCACCCAAGCCGCTGATACCTGGCGCAAGCAGGTGATCAGCTGGGCATGGCGCATCAAGATAGCCATGCACCTGGAAACCGAGTTAATGGCCGCGCTGAAAGAAAAGGCCGAAGAGGGTGCCATGCAGGTGTTTGCCGACAACCTGAAAGACTTGCTGATGGCTGCCCCTGCCGGCCCGCGTGTCACCTTGGCATTGGATCCGGGCCTGCGTACCGGCTGTAAAGTGGCGGTTGTCGATGCGACCGGCAAATTACTGGATACTGCGACAATCTACCCGCACACCGCCCGTGCCCGCGTGGCAGAAGCCGAAGCCACCTTGCTGGCATTGCTGAACAAACACAGTGTTGACCTGATTGCGATCGGTAACGGCACTGCTTCACGTGAAACAGACAGCTTTGTTGCCACCCTGCTCAAGGACAACAACCTCAAGATCCAGAGTGTGATGGTTAGCGAAGCTGGCGCGTCGGTATACTCGGCATCCGAACTAGCAGCTAATGAATTCCCGCAGTTGGATGTATCGTTGCGTGGTGCCGTTTCTATCGGCCGCCGCTTGCAGGACCCACTGGCTGAGCTGGTGAAAATCGACCCTAAATCTATCGGTGTCGGCCAGTACCAGCATGATGTCAGCCAGAGCATGCTCGCCAAGCGTCTGGATGCCGTGGTCGAGGACTGTGTAAACGCCGTCGGTGTCGACGTGAATACCGCATCCCCAGCCCTGCTGACCCGCGTGGCTGGCCTGAACGGGACGATTGCCCAGAACATCGTGAACTACCGCGATGAGAACGGTCGCTTCGACAGCCGCACCACCCTGAAGAAAGTCGCACGCCTCGGGCCAAAGGCTTTCGAGCAGTGTGCCGGTTTCCTGCGTATCATGGGCGGCAAGAACCCGCTCGATAGCTCGGCAGTCCACCCGGAGTCCTATGCCGTGGTCAAGAACATCGCCGCTGCCAATGACAAGGCGCTCGATGCGATAATCGGCAACACCGACTTCCTTCGCAGTATCAAGGCTGCCGACTATACCGACGAAAAATTCGGCCTGCCGACGGTCACCGATATCATCAGCGAGCTTGATAAGCCCGGCCGCGACCCGCGCCCGGAATTCAAGACCGCCACCTTCGCCGAAGGGGTCAACGAGGTCAAAGACCTGATCCCGGGCATGGTGCTCGAAGGGGTGATCACCAACGTCACCAACTTCGGTGCTTTCGTCGATGTCGGCGTCCACCAGGATGGCTTGGTCCATATCTCAGCCCTATCGGACAAGTTCGTATCCGACCCGCGCGAAGTGGTCAAGGCCGGTGATATCGTCAAGGTCAAGGTGATGGAAGTGGATCTGCAGCGTAACCGTATCGGCATGTCGATGCGCCTTAGCGACGAGCCGGGCCAAGACAACAAGCCAGCCCGCAAGCCGCAACAAAACCGCCCTCAGGGCAACCAGCGCAACCAACAACCCCGCCAGCGCCAAGACCGCCAGTCAGGCAACGGCAACAGCGCAATGGGCGGCGCCTTTGCCGCCGCATTTGCCAACGCGAAAAAGAAGTAAAGCGCCGTTGGGCCAATAATCAAAAAAGAGCCGGCATTCGTGTCGGCTTTTTTTTAGTCCTGTGGTCCTGTGGTCCTGTGGTCCTGTGGTCCTGCAAGCAAAGCCTTAAAGTTGATAGCTTGTGTCAAACATTTAATTTTACAGTCACTTTTAATGTTTCAGGCTTTTACCCATAGGGCCATAGAGCCGCTTCTGTGCCATAGCACCCTCTTTTTAAAGCACCACCAAATACTCCGTTGGCGGGTTGGGTACGGTGGCCTGGGCATACTTGTGGGCGACGACACCCTTGGTGCGTTCTGACTGGCTGATTTGCTCCAGTGCCTCGAGCAGCTCGCGGGGTAACTTGATGTGCATGGAGTAACCCAGATCGCTGACATCGGCCATATAGCTCTCGGCCGACAATGCCTTTACCAGCATTTCCATCGATTCTTGGTAGCCGTAATGCTTCTCTTCCACGGCTTGCTGGTAATCGGGGTGTTCAGAAGGGTCCCAAGAGGGTTTCTTAAACTGCTTTTCCTCACTGCTTAAGGCACGCTCCTGCGCAGAGGGTTGCATTTCGGTGGGGGGGACAATTTTCTCACGTACTCGATTATCCCGCGCGGTTTGCTCGGTAGGCGGGTTAATCGTTGGGGCTACGGCTGGCGCGCCCACCTGTACGGGAGTGACTAGCATACAGGAGCCTCTCTCCTAGGGTGTGTTATCTAGGCAATGGCCAGCAATACGGTCGCAACCGTTCCTGCTGCAGCCAACCACTGCCCAGCATTATAGTAGCCATCGCTGTTGGCTTTGACATCGTCCGGGTGATCCATACCCAATGCCCCGTAGGCAAAGGACTCGGCTTTATCCCCCATGTCTTTGCCTTCAGCTTCCGGTTTGGCTTTTTGCGCCGCGCTATCATCGGCTTGGCGTTGGCGTGCCTCATCGGAGATAGAGACCTGGGTCTGGCTGGATGGAGCACTACTGGGCTGTTGGTCCGCTTTTGCGGCTACATGGTTTTCTGAAGCCAAACTGGGCTGAGCTGCAGCCTGCAGGCTAGCCGGGGTGTACGTTACCGAGTTAATGGTAGTGCCAATTGTCATCTAGGGGTCCTTCTCCTGCCTAGCACCAACTGCATCAGTGCGGACTCAAAAACAGCTTCGAAATTAACGTCTTAATTTTGCTATCGGCCCAGGTAAGAAAAAGTTTAGACCTATTCACCCCTAGTCATTCAATAACTGATACATACCATATTAACCCGTAAACGCTTTTAGGGTATCGATAAATTCTTCAGGATGGGAGATAAACGGAGCGTGGGACGCCCCCGTAAACACATGCTGCTGGGACTGTGGGGCGAGCTTATCCAACTCGCGGGCTACTTTGGCTGGCACCAAGCCATCCAGACGACCGTATAGCCGCAGCCAAGGTTGTGAAATGGAGGCTAATTGTGGGCGAAGATCGACTTGCGCCAGCATATCGAGGCCACTAGCCAATGCTTGCGGATTTGGCTCGGGACGGGACAGCACCGCTTCTTTGAGTTGGCGGATATCCTGCCGTGCAGATTTACTCCCCATTGCCTGCAACGCCATGAAGCGCTCTATGGTCGCCCTGAAATCTGAATCAAGCTGGCTGCGAAAATCATCCAATACCTCCGGCTTGATACCACGCCACGTCTTTTCAGCCGCAAAGCGCGGCGAGCTCGCGACAGTAACAAGTTGCTTCACCCTTTGAGGCTGTTGCAATGCCGCGGTAGTCGCAACCAACCCGCCTAACGACCAGCCGAGCCAAGTCGCCTGCTCTGGGGCTTGTTCGAGTAGCTTTTGTGCCATCTCGTCGACATTAGCTGCTGGATGGTGCTGACTGTGGCCATAACCTGGCAGATCCACCACATGCACCCGATAGTGCTGGGCTAGGACAGGTAATATCTGCTGCCACACGGCACCGTTCATTCCCCAACCATGAATGAGAAGTAGATCGGAACCTTGTCCGTCGGTTTGCCAATGAAGCTCAGCTGTCATTTATATTTCCTATATTTGCCCCCAAGGATGACACGGATGGTATCGTTATTTGACCAATTCACCAACTTTCTGCGCCGCTACCACCGCTGCCCATTATGCCACCTACCTGTCGACGGCTCCCATCCAGTCTGGTGCAGCCATTGTCTTGCCCGTTTCCCCTACCGGCCTTATTGCCATCATTGTGGTAGTACAAAGACCACTGATACTGACTATTGCGGCCAATGCCTGACAACTCCCAGGCCCTGGCAGCGCTTCTATCGCATCGGAGAACACCAATTCCCCTTACGTCACCTGATCCACCAACTCAAGTTCCAGCGCAAGTTCTGGCTCGCCCAACCGCTTGGCGAATTGCTGGCAAAGCAAATCGATGAGCCCGCCCCATTACTCCTACCCATCCCCTTGCATCCCCTACGCCAACTGCATAGGGGCTTCAACCAAAGTAGCCTTATAGCCCAAGCTGTTGCCCGGCAAACGGGAAGTCAGTTAGACACCCAGCGACTGAAACGCCGGCGCTATACCCCATCCCAGCACAAGCTCAGCAAGGCACAGCGCCAGCATAATCTCGACCGGGCTTTTATACTTAAAGGGAAGTCGCTGCCATGCCATGTTGCCCTTGTCGATGATGTTGTCACCACCGGCAGTACCGTCGCTGAAGCCACTTTGCTTTTACGCCAACAGGGCGTAAAACGGGTAGATATTTACTGTCTTAGCTTTACCCCGACAGAAAAAACTGTAGAAAAATCGCCAAGATCTGTGCCGAAATCATAGTTGCAGCGATTAATGGGTGATAGAAAGGACAGCAAAGAGTAGAATAGAATTAATCTTACTAAATAAGTCAGGTATTACGTCGTGTCTATGATTACTATTTCTGAGAATGCTCAACAGCACTTCGGCAAGCTTCTGGCCCAGCAGCCAGAAGGGACAAACATCCGTGTATTCGTGGTAAATCCAGGTACGCAAAATGCAGAGTGCGGCGTGTCCTACTGTCCACCGGAAGCCGTGGAAGCCAGCGACACCGAAATCAAACTCGAACTGTTTTCTGCTTTCATTGATGAGCTAAGCCTACCTTTCCTTGAAGATGCTGAGATTGACTTTGTTACCGACAAAATGGGCTCGCAGCTAACGCTGAAAGCGCCAAACGCAAAGGTACGCAAAGTATCCGATGACGCACCGCTAATGGAGCGTGTCGATTATGTGATTCAAACTCAGGTCAACCCTCAGCTTGCTGGCCATGGTGGTCATGTTTCACTGGCTGAAATCACTGAAGATGGCGTCGCTATCCTACAGTTCGGCGGTGGTTGTAACGGCTGTTCAATGGTTGATGTGACTTTGAAAGAAGGTATCGAAAAAGAACTGCTAGCTCAGTTTGCCGGCGAGCTAACTGGCGTTCGTGATGTGACTGAACACGCCCGTGGTGAGCACTCTTACTACTAAGACTCACTGCTGCAAAGCAATCGAGTAGGAGGAGGCCTCACGGCCTCCGTCCTCTCACACCACCGTACAAGCGTGGGTCGCATACGGCGGTTCCAAGGTATACTAACTATCGTTA
>NZ_JACSOF010000129.1:0-18749 GCF_014349205.1 Photobacterium sp. BZF1 | reverse complement strand
ATCATCTTTGCCATCAACAAAGTGGCAGAGAAAGTGAACAACGACCCACGTCTTGGCGGCAAGCTGAAAGTGGTATTCATTCCTGACTACCGCGTAAGCCTAGCTGAAATTCTGTTCCCAGCGGCTGATGTTTCTGAGCAGATCTCGACTGCCGGTAAAGAAGCATCAGGTACAGGTAACATGAAGTTCGCCATGAACGGTGCATTGACTGTCGGTACGATGGATGGTGCAAACGTTGAGATGCGCGAAGAAGTGGGCGACGAGAACATCTTCATCTTCGGCTTATTGGTTGATGAAGTACAAAAACTCAAGCAAGAGGGTTACGACCCTTACCGCTACTACCATGCTGATAGCCTGTTACGTGCAGCGTTGGATCTGCTGAATACCGATGAATTCACACCAGGTAACCCTGGCCAGTTGGCGGCAATTCGCCACAACCTGCTAGAAGGGGGCGACCCATACCTAGTGCTGGCTGACTTTGCCGATTACGTGAAGACGCAAGAGAAAATCGATGCCCAATACCGCGACCAGAAAACTTGGGCCCGCAAAGCTATTTTGAATACCGCACTAATGAGCAAGTTCAGCTCGGATCGCAGTATTCGTGATTATGCCAATAACATTTGGGGGCTGACCCCAGCCCACCGTCAATAAGGAAATAGGTAGCGGCCGGGAGGCCGCTATTGGAGCCAGTGATGATTGAAAAAACAGTACTAAACCAGGTTGCTGCTCAAGCCGGTATCGCTGATAGCTATACCAACGCCTGGGGTGAGCAAGAGAAAGCGCAAGAAACTATCGTTACCCGAGTGTTGCAGGGATTGGGTTATCAAACCACGACCGATGAGGAATTGAAGGCGTCGGCAGCAGAGGTGCATAGTTGCAAGGGGTTGATCGAGCCGGTGATCTTTGCCAAAGAAAACCACCCGATCCATGTCGATCTCTATATTGGACGTAGCATTCGCCCTGCTGATTTCAATTGGGAGATTATCAGCGAATCAGGCCAGACTATCCGTGGTGAGATCAAGCAGCATGTTATCTCCGATCAAAGGGATACAGACGGGCCTCTGACTGTCTCATTGCCATATACCATGGAAATGGGGTATCACCGCTTTTTCCTGCATCGCAAACGCAAGAAAGTCCCTTATCAAGCGGATCTGATTGTCACACCGAAATCTTGTTACAAGCAACCTGCCATGTTGGCAGGGCACAAGAGTTGGGGAACCAGTGTCCAGCTGTACTGTTTGAAATCTCATCACAACTGGGGGGTGGGTGATTTTGGTGATTTGAAATTGCTGATCGCCAAAATCGCCGAGCAGGGGGGCGACTTTGTCGGCTTGAACCCGATTCACTCCCTTTACCCGGCCCAGCCGGATGCAGCAAGTCCGTATAGCCCGTCATCTCGTCGTTGGCTCAACATCATATATTTGGACGTTCCTTCCATTCCGGAGTTTGCTTTCTGTGCTGGCGCCCAGGAGAAGGTGGGTGATCTGGCTTTTCAAAGCCGCCTAAAAGCCATGCGGGATAACGAGTGGATAGATTATTCCGGTGTGACGGAAGCCAAGCTTGAAGTATTGGCGATGTTATACCAGGAATTTTGTACCCGTCATGAAGCGAATCAAACTGACTACGCCAAAGCGTTTGAGGCTTTTGTCGAGGAGGGTGGCGATTCGTTGCTGAAACAAGCTGCCTTTGATGCGCTCCATGCCGAGCTCAAGAAAGAGGACGAGACAGTGTGGGGATGGCCGGTATTCCCGCAACAATATCGCCACTTCTCAAAACGCGCAGTACAGAGCTTTATTGCTGATAACCAGGCACTGGTTCGCTTCTACATGTATTTGCAATGGAATGCGGAAATCCAACTTCAGGAGGCACAGCAACTGGCACATGAAAAAGGCATGATGATTGGCCTTTACCGTGACTTGGCTGTCGGCGTGAGTGAGGGTGGTGTCGATGCTTGGGCCAGCGAGGGTGAATTGACCCTAGATCTCAGCATTGGCGCACCACCGGATGTCTTGGGTCCACAGGGACAGAATTGGGGCTTGCTGCCGTTGAACCCTTCGATGCTGAAGCAACAGGCTTACCGTCCGTTTATCGAACTGCTAAGGGCAAACATGCGTCACTGCGGTGCTTTGCGCATTGACCATGTGTTGGGTTTATTGAGGCTTTGGTTGATCCCCAAAGGTGAAGGGGCAAGCAATGGTGTTTACGTCAATTATCCGGTAGAACAACTGCTTGGTTTGCTGTCGCTTGAGAGTCACCGTCACCAATGTGCGGTCATCGGTGAAGATCTCGGTACGGTACCGGATGAAATTGTGGGCTTGCTGCAAGAGGCCGGCGTACACTCCTACAAGGTCTTCTTCTTTGAGGCTGCTGAAGACGGTGGTTTCTATTCTCCAGCCCACTATCCGGTCCAGTCTATGGCGACACTGTGTACCCACGATATGCCAACCCTACGTGGTTTCTGGCATTGTGAGGACTTAAAAATGGGCAAAGAGCTAGGCCTGTATCCGGATGAGGCGCAACTTCAGACACTTTATGACAGTCGTCTTCACGACAAGCAGCAGATCATCAACAGCATGGACGGGCATGGTATGTTGCCGCCTGGTCTCAGCCGTGATGCCCGTTACCTAGAGATGGATCGCGTCCTTAGCCACAGTATGCAATGCCACTTGGCTGCCGGATCGTCGTCACTGCTGAGTCTGCAGCTTGAAGATTGGCTTGAGATGGATCTGCCTGTCAATATACCGGGCACAGTCGATGAGTACCCTAACTGGCGGCGCAAGTTAAATTGTTGCATCGAAGATATGATGAAACGCCAAGACGTACTGTCTTTGACCCAATTGATCACCGAAGCCCGACGTTCGGCGTCAAAAGTCGCATAAAATCGGTATGGCAAAGGAGTGGGGTCACTCCTTTGCCTAGTTTGGTTTCAGTGTGATGCGGCTAACGGGTTGAATTAACACTGCGATTAGTATTATCCCTTAAATTAGAGCCGTAATCTCTTATTTGACTTAATCCTAATTGGTAGTCGAAAGCAAAAGAGTTATCTATTTCATCGCAAACGCCTTTATATGGCTGGGACGTCAACCCTAACAAATAGGCGTCCTGTTCACAGTACGCTTGTTGACCCCTTTTATATCCATTTAAATATTCGCTGTAATTATCTTTTTCTGCATATGAGAATTTTGATTCTTGCTTTGCAACCTCTCCAGATAAACCGGTTCGGTAGCCGTGTTCATCCCAGTCATCAATGTTTGAGTAGGTATTTTCTGTTGAAGAACAGGCAGATAGTACAACTATGCTTAATGCGGTGAACAATCTTTTCATTATATTATCCTCTATCATACCGGGGGTTAATTTAATTATAGTTATTAACCCTTAATGAAAATTGAAATCGTGACTTATATATTAGTTAATTCTTCTTTTTTTCATGTTAGTCACAATATTGATTTATTCAAATTAAAAGAGTGCCAACCTCTAATGAATTTTATAAGTGAAACTTGCTATTTTTCCTAGCAACAATTTTACGTGTTTTGTGATCCTGGTCATCTAGCTGCTGATAGACATCTGTGATGAATTCAATACAATACTTGTAAATAGTAGTACAACGTGAACGTCTAAGTGTGAATTTCAATATAAGGCATGGATAGTATGAGCACTACTTTGCAGAAAAAGCCCAATGTGATTGTGATTATCGCTGATCAGTGGTCAACCAAAATGGCGGATGGCTCTGGTGATGAGGGTAAGTTAAATACCCCTGGTATCGACCGTTTGGCCGAAGAAGGTATTCGTTATGAGCAAAGTTACAGCTCATACCCTCTTTGCTGCCCGGCTCGGGCAAGTTTGTTTACTGGTTTGATGCCACATAACCATGGCTTGATTGATAACGAAGAGATCATTGAGCATGTTACCGGTGAGTTTCCGACCACGGAGAATTTCCTGGCCCAAACAGAAACCATGGGTGAGGTGTTCGAAAAAGCAGGTTATGACACAGGCTTTTTTGGTAAGGAACACGCTGCCGGTTACGGTTGGAAAGGGATTGAAGACTTCGGCAGCATGACATGCTCCCGAGGCGGCTATCTGGCTGAGGGCTCAGTGTTTGATCCGATTTTCACCAAAGATGCACTGGACTTTATCAAACGTGACCGTGATAACCCGTTCTACATGACGTTGTCTTTTATCAACCCTCACGATATCTGTAAAACGTTGGGTGGTCCGGTCGGTGGCAAGAATATCTCCGATGCGATTTTCTTCTGCCGCGACGACGATGAGAAATACCTACGAGGCCAAGATCGTAAGCCATTACCGGACAATTTCACCGACCGGTTTATCTCGGGCATGATCAAGCATGAAGATTACATGTACAAAGAGCTCGAGGAGCTGGATGAAAACTACTGGCAGCAGTTTATTTCGACCTACGGCTTGTTGATTGAAAATACCGACTGGTTTATCGAGTTGGTGCTTGAAACCCTCAAAGCACAGGGACTTGAAGAGGACACCATTGTCCTGTTTACCGCCGATCACGGTGAGATGATGGGTAGCCACCGCCTGATCGCCAAGACGGTATTCTACGAAGAGTCAGTAAAAACCCCGATGATCATCCGTTACCCGTCAGCGGTGAATCCTGGCAAAGTCGACGACAACAATATTGTTTCCACTATCGATATCATGCCGACATTGCTTGATCTGTGCGGGCTTGAGGTACCTAAGCAAATCGATGGAAGTAGCTTCAAGGCGAGTATGACAGACAACGCAATGACTCATGAAGAGACATTCTGTGAAAGTTACTTTGCCCGGATGTTCCGCTTCAAGCAGTACAAATATGTCGAAAGCCATGTTTACGGTGAGGATTACCAAATCCTGATTGATCTTGAAAAGGACCCTAACGAGACCAAGAACGTATTTAACCAGCCAGGATACGAACAGGTGTCTGATTATGCCTCGACTCGGATGAAAGAGTGGTTGAAGCAAGAGGGTATCGGGCTTGAATTTAATGCCAAGAACCTGAAATCCAAATCGCTGGAAACAGCAGAATAACGAAATATAGCTCCTCCTTGCATCCACCAGCCAGTGCAGGGGGGAGCTTCCATTTTGTGGGAAACGACTATGACAAAACCGGCCCAGCAGCGCTTCCACTTGATGGCAAAGCCAGCCAGCTACAAATGCAACCTCAAATGTGATTACTGCTTCTACCTCGAGAAAGAAAGCTATTACGGTGATAGCAAGAGTAAGATGGACGAACAGGCGTTGGAGCTATATGTTGCCAGTTATATTGCCGCTCAGCCCGATGATATTGTCCATTTTGCCTGGCAAGGGGGAGAACCCATGATGGCTGGGTTGGCTTTTTTCCGGCGTGCGGTCGAGCTGCAGCGCCAATATGCCAATGGCAAAACGATCACCAATAGCTTTCAAACTAATGGGGTTGGTATTGACGATGAATGGGCTAGGTTTTTCGCCGAACACCGTTTTCTGATCGGGATTTCCATCGATGGTGATGCGCCACTGCATGATGCCTATCGAATTTCGGTCAATGGCAAACCCACTTTCGAGCGCGTCAAATCAGCGATTGGGTTCCTGAAAAAGTATCGGGTCGAGTTCAATACCATGACAGTGGTGAATGACAAAAACTGGCAGCATGGCAAGGCGACCTACCAGTTGCTGAAATCCCTCGGCTCCCAGCATATGCAGTTTATCCCGATAGTTGAAGCTGAAACAGAGCCTAGCCAGTTACATTCGCTTCAGGGCACACCTGCCATCCAGCCTTTTTCTGTGACGCGTGAAGGATATGGCCAGTTTATGGTTGAAGTTTTTGATGAATGGCGCAAGCAAGATGTTGGGCAGATCCATATCCAATTGCTAGAAAGTGTCTTGGCAACTTGGCTCGGTTATTCCCCTGGGTTGTGTATTTTCAGCGAAAATTGCGGCAATGCCCTCGTCGCCGAAGCGAATGGGGACATTTACTCTTGCGATCACTTTGTCTATCCCGAATACAAGTTGGGTAACCTTGATGGGCTGGAACTTGCCGTCATGGTGGACTCACCCCAGCAACGTGATTTTGGTCTGGCAAAATCCGAGACTTTACCGTCTACATGCTTGTCTTGTGAGTTCAGACCCCTGTGTCACGGCGGTTGCCCAAAACAAAGAATTATCGATGCTGGAGAGGCATACAGGCACAACTACTTGTGCCCTTCTTATAAAAAACTATTTGCCCACACCACTGATTTTATGAAAAATACTGCACAGCAGATCAAGCAGCAAATGCATCAGGGGAGGGGATAGATGAAGTGGAGTAAAGAAGGGGAAGAGCCGGACTACCGCTTTACCCTGGCCAATGAGCGGACGTTCCTGGCCTGGATCAGAACCGCACTGGCCTTTCTCGCGGCCGCGATTGCCCTAGACCAGCTCACTCCGGAATTTGCCAATCCTGAAGTCAGGTTATTCCTCTCGGTATCCTTTGCCTTGGTATCGGCGTACCTTTCGATTCTTGCCTACCGCCGTTGGCGACGTAATGAGATGGCAATGCGCCGCAGTAAGCCCTTGCCCTATACTCGGCACCTCAAGGTGATGAGCGTCATTATGATGGGGCTGGTGCTGACCATAGTCGTCTTGATCATGAAGCTGTTCTGATGGCTGAAAAACAGATAGCCCACCATTTTGAGCCGTCCTCGCCAGAACCGATTGAGCGTAACCGTGATATCGGACTCCAACCGGAGCGTACGTTCTTGTCGTGGTCGAGGACAATCTTGGTGTTGTTCCTTCACACGGCCGTATTGGTGAAAATCGGTTGGAGCAAAGACTCCCCAGTGCTTTTTGTGACCGCTGGGATGTTGGCAGTGATCTCGTTCGCTCTACTGATTCTGGTTGAACTTCGGCGTGTGGATTATCGCTATTCCCTTCCCTTGCTTAATCTGCGCAGTGTCGGTATGAATCTGTTTTTCTCCACTGCTGTCGCGCTCTCGGCAATCAGCTACGTGCTGGTGATGCTGGGTGTGATTTGAGCCTTAGTGTCAGATCAGCTGCTTCAACTTGGCTAACCCATAGGCATTCACACTGCTGGCATCGGTGATGGTGCCGTCAATGATCATTGCCTCGAACTCCCTCAGGCTGACCTTTTGGCTGATCAAGCCTTCTTCTTCGTCGTCCAAATCGGTCTCGGTATGTTCCAGCCCAGTCGCCAGGAAAATGTGGTAGCCCTGGCTGGAGTAGCCTGTTGCCAGGTGCTGGAAGCCAACATAAGTGAGCTGCTTGGCAACCAATCCTGTTTCCTCGCGCAGTTCACCTGCGGCCAGTTCTGCGGGATCGGCATTCGGCTCTTCTTCCCATGAACCTTGCGGTAATTCCAGGCAACGTTTTTCCAGCGGGTAGCGGTATTGCTCTACCAGATAGATGTGCTCATCTTCGATAGGCAGGACGATAACAAAATCTGCCTTCTCGACAACACTGTAGATCCCGCTGTTTCCGCTTTGGCGCTGTATCTTATCTTCGCGGACCGTCATCCATTTATTCTGGTATACGACTTTACTATCGAGGGTGGTGATTTCTTTCATGGCAGCCAAACTATCCTTTTGTTGAAGAATGAATAATTTATCACTATTTAGTGGCTACTTTGTTGGTGCTAGAACAAAAGATTGGTTTGATAATGAGTATTCTTGACCTGTCTATAGCTTCATAGTTTAAGGTTACGGCTTCATTGCATAGGGCTTGGCCATGTATCGGATTTCAGAATTAGCAGAGCAAGTGGGGCTATCGCGCTCTACCTTGCTGTATTACGAGAAGCTCGGCTTGATTGCCGGTAAGCGACTTGATAACGGTTACCGCATCTATAGCGAGCGGGATCTCCAGCGCTTACGCTTGTTGCAGCAGCTGCAGGCCGGCGGTCTGACCCTCAAGGAATGCCAGGCCTGCCTCGAGGCCAAGGTTGACCGTGATCTATTGCTAAACCGGATGCATCAGCTTGACCAAGAGATTGCCCACAAACAGCAATCACGGGATTTGCTCGCCGCGATGCTGGGGGAGTCGGATATGACGGCATGGCACCAGTCGTTGGAACAAACAGCCCCAGATGCACATTTGGATTGGTTAATGAAACAGGGCTTTGATGAGAAGCAGGCCCTGAGACTGAAGTGGTTATCAAAAGACATGAATACACACGAACAATATATGGCGGACTTCAACCGGATTTTTCAAAGCCTAGATCGCTGGGGACCGGGTTTGGAAGCCGAGACCATCAAGGCTTTCGGTATGTTGCCATCAAAGCCTGAGAGTATTTTGGAAATTGGCTGTGGCCAGGGCATTGCGACCACAGTGTTGGCTGATCAGTCCGACGCGGTGATCACTGCCGTCGACAACCATGAAGATGCCCTCAGTAGGTTGCAACAGCGGGCTGCCGAGGCTGGTGTCGAAGGGAAAGTAGTTACCCAGTGCGCTAGCATGACCGACCTGCCATTTAGCGACGGTAGCTTCGATACGATTTGGGCCGAGGGCTGCGCCTATATCATGGGGGTAAATAATGCCTTCAATCAATGGCGGCGGTTGCTGAAAGACGGTGGTGTGCTGGTACTGAGCGATCTTGTCTGGCATACCGACAACCCAAGCGCGGAAAGGAAAGCATTCTGGAGCAAAGAATACCCAGATATGACAACTGTCGATGAGCGTATCAAGCAGGCGCAGGCTTCAGGCTATGAAGTGCTCATGCATTTTACCCTGAGCGATGAGGCATGGCAGGCGTATTTCTTACCGCTCCAGCAACGGGTCAACGAGCTGAAAGAGGCAATGGCTGGGTCGCAGGCGATTAAAGATATCCAGACTGAATTGGATATCTACCACCAGGGCTTCGAGCAGTTTGGCTATCAGGTGTTTATCCTGCAGAAAAGATAGTTCGAATACATTCTCTTTTGCTAGCGAAAAGGGAAGATCAAAACGTCAGATTCCGGTAGATAAGCAGAGTGCCGTTTGTTTGGGTTATTGATTCAATGGGCTGGGTTCGTCTCCAGCCCGACAGACATCCACTCCCACCGGCGCTGCACCTCAAAGACTTTTTGGTTGAGGATAATATCGCGCACATCGGTAACAAATTGCTGCAATAAACTGTCTGATTCACCTTTGCGGGAGATCACCACGAGTTGGCGGGTCATGCTCGGCGGCGGAAGAGGGTGGCAGTCGACATGATCGAGCAGGTTGATCTGGCGCGCGAGGAAGGTGGGGGTAGTCAGTGACCAGCCAAGCCCTTCGGCGACCATGCCCAGCACATTGTCAGCCCGGTCGAGCGAATATTGGCTGCTGACATTGATATTTCGCCACTTCAACCAGTTGTTGGTTTGGGTGCCAGTAGGCGTCCAGTTTTCATAGCCGATATAAGGCTGGTTGCTGGCAAGTGTCTTGATATCCTTTTGCGGCCAGTCTTTGGGTGTGACGATGACATACTGCTCGTTCAGCAAAGGCATCATTGCCAACCCCTGAGGGACGTCTTGGTTAGACATGGTAATGATGATATCGCTCTTGCCTGCCTGAAGTGAAGCCAGTAACTCTGGTGCCGTGCCTGTGATTTGATGTACATGGGCGACTTTGGGTTGCAGGTACTTGAGGATCTCGATCCCGGCCAGCTGGGTAACGGAGTCCACCATTCCCAGCCGTAAGCGCGGTAATTTCCCTTTTTCAATTGAATGCATCCAGTCTTGCAACTTGCGCGATTCAATCAATAGTTTGCTGCCTTGTTCATAGAGCTCCCGGCCAGAAATCGTCAGTTGGATTGGCCGTTTGCTGCGGTCGAGTAGCTTGCTATCTAAGGCAAGCTCAAGGCTTTGGATCAGCTGGGAAACCGCTGACTGGGTCTGGTTGAGTTGCTTGGCCGCTTGGCTGAAAGAGCCAGATTCAACCACTGAAATGAAAGTTCGTAATTGGCGGAGATCAAAAGCAATATTATCCATAACTTGTGATTATTATAAGAACAACTAATAGTATTCATTATATTGCCCACTGCTAGCCAAGTACCGATCGACTTCAAACTTTCCTTACATCATCTGCAATACAATTGCCTCAGTTAAACAAATCAGTGGAATTGAGCAATGAGAAAAGAAGTCGATGTATTAGGTGAAATGATGTTGCCGGATGAGGCGTATTTTGGCATCCAAACCCAAAGGGCAGTCGAGAACTTTGCAGTTTCAGGCCGTACAGCTGCAGAAGTTCCCCACTATATTTGGTCGGTAGCAGCACTCAAGCAGGCGGCGGCCAAGGCAAACTGCCATATTGGTGCACTGGACAAAACCATTGCTGATGCCATCGTCCAGGCTTCTCAAGAAGTGATGGATAATAGGTTTGATGACCAGTTCCCAATCGATGTGTTCCAAGGCGGCGGCGGCACCTCGACCAACATGAATGCCAATGAGGTCATCGCAAACCGTGCCAATGAAATCTTAACGGGTAACAAGGGCTCAGAGGCCGTTCATCCGAACACCCATGTCAATATGGGCCAGTCAACCAACGACGTTATTCCGGCGGCAATGAAGATGACCTGCCGGATGAATCTGCATGCCTTAATTGCTGAAGTCGCAGGGCTTGAAGCCATGCTGGAAGAGAAAACCCTAGCGTTCGACCATGTGGTTAAACTTGCTCGTACCTGCCTGCAAGATGCCGTACCCATCACCCTAGGCCAACAGTTCAGTGGTTACCTTCACCAGACCCGCCGCCTACACCAAGCTTTGATTGCTGCCAACCAGCAGACTCTGGATTTGCCGCTCGGGGCAACGGCTGTCGGCACAGGTTTGTCGACCCACGAAGGCTACCTAGAGCAGGTATATGTCGAATTACAGGCGATCACCAATGAGCCTTTTGTTGCTGAGGAAAACTTCTTCGACGGCTTGCAAAATGGTGATGCCTACTTGGAAGTTGCGGCACAATTGAAGAAATTGGCGGCATTTTTATCAAAAATGGCAACAGATTTCCGTATTCAGGGCAGTGGTCCTCGCGCCGGCTTCAATGAACTGTTGATCCCTGCGGTACAGCCTGGCTCGAGTATTATGCCGGGCAAGATCAACCCTGTTATGCCTGAGCTTATCAACCAAATCGCCTATCAGGTTATCGGCAATGATGTCGCGATCACCATGGCCGTCGAGGGCGGTGAGCTTGATCTCAATGTTTGGGAGCCGGTGATTATCAAGTCGTTGTTCGAGTCCTGCAACCTACTTACCAATGCTATCCCGCTGTTTGTCGAGAAATGCCTCAAAGACTTGCTACCCAATGAAGCAGTATGTCGCGAATATGCCGAGAAAAGTACCGCTCTGGCGACGGTAATTGCCACTTTGTTCGGCTACAAGGTGGGCAGCAAAGTCGCTGTAAGGGCATTTGAAGAAAACCGCACCGTCCGGGATGTTGTGTTGGATGAAAAGCTGCTTACCCCAGAACAGGCTGATTATCTGCTAGATCCAATGGTGATGACAGATCCAAAAGCCAGCGCTGCAGCGGTAAAACGTTATCAGTCTGAGATGAAAGAAGAAGCGAGTGCCACTTTAGAGGAAATGGCATGATGAATACGCCCTTATTGGCCCAGATCGCCCATTGGTGCGTCAACCTCAAATGGCAGGATATCCCTGAGCCTGTGGTTGAGGTTGCGCGCACTGCCCTGACCGATTATGTCGCTGTTACGATTGCAGGTAACAAGATGCCTGTTGCGCAAAACATCCAGAAACTGGCGGCTTCAAGGACCCCGTCAGGTGCCTGTAATTTGTTTGGAACCAGCCAGACGAGTTCGGCTGCATATGCCAGCTATGCCAACGGTGCAGCTTCCCATGCCTTGGACTTCGATGATGTTAGCTGGGCAACTATAGGTCACCCGACCGTGACGGTAGCCCCTGCTGCATTTGCTGTGGCACAAGAGCGTCAACTTGGCGGTGAAGCGATATTGCTGGCCTATATTGCAGGTGTCGAAGCCCAGCACCAGATCGCCCATTGGTTGATGCCGGCCCTATCGGAGCAGGGTTGGCACACCACGCCGACTATTGGTGTATTCGGCGCGGCGGTAGCGGCAGGTATTTTGATGGATCTTGATGAAGGTAGCCTGGTCCATGCCTTGGCGATTGCCGCTTCATCGGCGTCTGGTGTTCGTGGCAACTTCGGTAGCCAAACCAAGGCCATGCATGCCGGCCTTGCTGCCTTCAATGGTGTCAACGCCGCTGAACTGGCGCAAATCGGTGTAACAGGGCAACCGAATGTCATTGAAGCAGCCGATGGCTTTGGTCAGTGTTTCGCGCAGCGTACAGACTTTGCCAAAGCTTCTGTTTCTTTGGGCGAATACTGGGACTTGTTGGATAACGGCTTGGTATTCAAACAATACCCTTGCTGCAGCGGCAGCCACCCTGCCATCGACTGCTGGGATGAGTTGCTGCAAGCGCGCCACCTTGCTCCGGAAGACATTGAGTTTATTCAGGTAGGTGCCAGCTTGCTCGGGCCAAGGGAGCTTGTTTGCTCAAATCCGCAAAATGCCATCGAAGCCAAATTCTCTATGCAATACGCTTTGGCTGCACGCTTGATTTACGGCGGGGTAGGCGTGGCAGAGTTTGTTGATAGCAAAGTGCAAGATGAGCGCATTCAGGCACTGATGGCAAGGATCCAAATGCGGGTTGATCCCGAATTGGAAAAGCTGGGCTTCATTGGTACCGCACCAATAAAGATCCGGATAACCCTGACTTCTGGGGAAACCATTGCTATCGCCAATGACCTTGCCAAAGGCAATCCGGAAAAGCCCCTGTCCAGCCAAGATATCGAGAAAAAATTCACGGCCTGTGTAGTGCCCCAAGTCGGCGAGGGAAAAAGCCGTCAGTGGTTGGCGTTACTGGCTAAATTTGAATCGGCCAGCAGTGCCGAAATTAATGAACTCCTGAAACAATAACAGGAGCGGAGGTATCCAATGATTATTATCCATGCGTGTTTACTATTAGGTGCGATTGTTCTTGCTGCCCGCCTCGGCGGGATCGGGGTCGGTTTGGCTGGAGGGCTAGGGATGGCAATAGCTGTCTTTGGCCTTGGCTTGCCGCCGGGTGACATTCCGGTCTCGGTTATCCTAATTATCATGTCGGTGATCCTTGCCTTGTCTGTGATGCAGCAGGCTGGTGGGATGAGCTACATGGTCAATGTCGCCGAACGTATGCTGCGCAACCACCCGCGTCACATTAATATTCTCGCGCCTGCTACCACCTTTATTCTGACTACCTTAGCGGGTACGGGTTATACCGCCATGTCAGTACTGAACGTTATCCAGCAGGTGGCCAAAGAAAATGGTGTTCGTCCTAGCCAGCCATTGAGCTCGGCGGTGGTTGCCTCCCAGATAGCCATTACGGCCTCTCCGATTTCGGCAGCCACAGCAGCAATGTACGTCGTGGTTGAGCAAATGGGCGTTGGCTTCGGTACGGCATTGAGCGTCATTATGCCTGCGGCCTTGTTTGGGGTTATCGTTGCATCTTTCATTGCCAGTCGCCAAGGCTGCGAACTCAAGGATGATCCGATCTTCCAAGAGCGCGTTGAAAAAGGACTGGTTAATTTTACTCCTGAGCAGCAGAAGCATCAGGCCGCGTCCGAAGAAGCGAAGCGTTCGGTAATGTTGTTCCTTGCCGGTGTGGTGTTTATTGTCGCCCTGCTCTTGTTCAAACCACTGCTTGGCCACGACTTGGGCTCGCGCGACATTATTGTTATCGTCATGCTGCTGGTAAGTTTTGTGACGGCCATGGTTTGTAAGGTACCGCTAACCTCTATCAAGAAAGCACCGATCTTTGCCGATGGCGCTGAAAGCTTGGTGGTTATTCTGGGCATTGTATGGCTCAGTGCAACGATTATCGGCGTGCATATCCCATCGATTGAAGCGGTAGCAGGTGGCGTGCTTGAGCAATATCCAGCGCTGCTAGCCGTGGTCTTCTTCGGCACATCAGCACTGCTGTTTAGCCAAGGGGCAACCAGTGCGCTGCTTATTCCAATTGCGGCCTCGCTGAATGTTGACCCAGCCACTATCCTTGCGAGCTTTGTCGCAGTGAGTGCGCTTTACATGACCAACATTTATCCGACTACAGCTTTTGCGATTGCTACCGATGACACCGGTTCATTCCTAAGTCGCCGTTGGAATGGCTGCTACATTGTTAACCACCCGTTCTTCCTACCGGGCATGTTAGGCATCGCAGCAGCGGTACCATTTGGTTTTGTATTGGCGAACATCTTTGTGTAATGCCTTAGATTTAGCCAAGGCCCAAATTAAGAAGCCCCAGCAATATTATTGCTGGGGCTTTTGCGTTCGTTAGGCTGACGGATACTTTCCATCAGAGCTTAAACTGGTTCGAACGAGATCAGCTCTCGTGACCGAAGTTGTAGTGGATGAAGCAAGCGGCTCCAGAGATAAGAGTAGCGAGTGAAAAAATAACAAATCCCATACGTTTCTCCCTTCAGGCTCAGTAAGTCTAAATAACTTCAAAACATGACTTATCAGTATCACGGCTGATGGGGTGGGAACATCATTTTTGATATATTTGTCATCAATGATCCGTCCTTGGTCACAGATCACGATATTTTACACTATTTTTGTCAGCAAAAACGGGCTCCTAATGGCGTTTTGTTTTAACTAATAGCGGCACTGCGAACTATAATATCGAGATTTGCGAACTAGATAGTGAAGTTACGCAGCCCATTTCACATATATAAGCTTCTTCAACTGATTAATATTAATAAAAAACAAGCTGCTGAATAGTCAAGAGAAGATGAGATATTGATCCATAGCTCACGTAAGTCGATTTATGCTAGATTTTTTCCGGTGCGATTAATGGCATGAATATCGCAAAAGGAGTGTTTGGAAAAAGTTGAATATTTGACCGAATTTCCCTCACATTTTGGTTTTTCTATTAAAGGCTTAGCCCCAAATCAGTGATATAAATTTTACAGTATTGTTTTCAATATTGTGGGGGTTTTTATGTACAAGCAACTTACGGAAGAGAACCGCTTGCAAATTTGGGCGCTGAGGAAAGAAGGGAAAAACCAGTCCCAGATCTCGAAGATATTAAATATCCACCGCTCTACGGTCAGTCGTGAACTTGCCCGTAATTCTGGCCCCTACGGTTATGAGCCGCAACTGGCAAATAAAATGGCCCGGTACCGTAAACAATTTCACCAGCAAGTCGCCGAGAAGCAATACGGGGAGTTGCTTGGCAAACTCCACCAGATGGGACTAAACACCGAAGACTGCCAACGATTTATCCTTCACTACCATCCTGAATTGGACATGGAACAACTCAATCAACTACTCGCAGCATACGAAAAGAGTCAATTAATGCCGGAAATGGGATAGAACTCTCATGTTGCACTTGCCCTTTTTACTATCCCTATCAGAGGGAAAATGCCGGTGTTGCACTTGCTACATAACCCGAGTCAAATCTGAGCATTTTCATTGCTGGTGATGTTGCACTTGCCTGCCCCTTCAATGACGATTCAACTGTTGCACTTGCTTCAATTAAACCTCAGCTTGATTTTAAGTTATTGTTTTATTTTGATTTTATATTGGTTGTTTATATTGAGGGATATCACATTATTTCACCCATGGCCTCCCTATAGTTGATTTGTCCGATGGTTAAACGCCATCAATCAATGGAGGTTAAGATGAAAAAATTCAATCATGTCGGGATTCCATCGCCTGTTGAGCACCCCGATGAATCTTTTAATCCTGATATTAGCCTGTATACAACCGATTTCGAAAAGAGTGAAAATCGTATTGAATGGTTGCGCTTTTTGGAAGATTGCCCGTTGCCAGACGTACTGAAAAACACAGCCCATGTGGCTTATGAGGTCGATGATCTTGATAAAGCTATTGAAGGCAAGGAAGTATTGCTTGAGCCATTTAGCCCGAACGAATCCCTGCGTGTCGCCTTTATTATGGAAGACGAAGCGCCCGTTGAATTAATGCAGTATTGCTGACATCACGCCAAGTAAAGGATATCGACTATGAAGAAGTTTATTAATCACCCTGAAAATATCACTTCTGAGTTGCTACAAGGATTTGCATTAAGTTTCCCCGAGCATGTGCGGGTGGTACAGGACAAGATTGTGACCCGTGCAGTGCCTAAAGACCAAGACAAAGTGGCGATAGTTACCCTGGGTGGTGCTGGCCATGAACCTGCGTTGAGTGGTTTTGTCGGCGAAGGGATGCTGGACTTTTCGGTGGTTGGCGATGTCTTTGCCGCCCCTGGAGCCCCAAAAGTATTCGAAGCACTGAAATTAGCGAACCGACCTGCTGGCGTGCTCTTTGTCGTACTGAACCATGAAGGGGATGTGATGGCTGCCAATATGGCAATGGAGATGGCCAAGCGCGAAAATATTAACGTCAAAATGCTGCTGACCCATGAAGACATCAGTGCTGGGTTGGAGACAGATATCAAAGACAGGCGTGGGCTCGTCGGATGTGTACCGGTGTACAAAATTGCCGGCGCAGCTGCTGAGGCAGGGTTGCCTTTGGATGAAGTCTATCGCATTGCCAACGAATTCAACCAGAATATGGCCACTTTGGCGGTTGCAATGAGTAATGCTACCCATCCGCAGTCAGGTATGGCGATTGGTGATCTGCCAGAAGATGAAATGGAAATCGGTATGGGTCAGCATGGTGAAGGTGGCGGTGGGCGGATGAAGATCTGCTCGGCAGATGAAACAGCCAGTATCATGCTGGATCAATTATGCGCGGCGGTCGCTGCTAAGCCGGGTGATGAGTTGATGTTGATGATCAACGGGACCGGGGCAACCACCTTGATGGAGATGTTCATTGTCAGCCGTGCCTGCCATATCCACCTACAGGAAAAGGGTATAGCCATCAGCCGCAGTAAAGTGGATGAGCTGTTGACCGTGCAGGAAATGGCAGGTTTCCAAATGTGCATCGGTAAATTTAATTCAGAAATTCTCTCCTATTGGGACAAGCCATGTAATACCCCTTACTGGTGCCAGTTCTAGCCCGGCATTGTTGTTGTGCCAGGCCTGTTACCTGGCACCTCCTTTAACGATATCTAGAAATGTATCGAAAGGTGCAGGGGATCTTTTGGCCTGAAAAAGGTGATAAAGATGAAAACCTTAAACCAGAAATTATTATTTATCATGCTGTTGGCCGCAGCAAAGGATATACGTGCATCGGTACCGCTGTTGAATGATTTGGACGGTCAGACGGGCGATGGCGATCACGGCACGACGATGATGCGGGTCTCCCAGTGTATTGAGAACACGCTAAAAAATAGCAGTGGGCAAGATTGGCAAAAAACAATTGATGATATGGGGTGGGCGATAATGAGCCAGGATGGTGGATCGGCAGGTATGCTGATCGGCAACCTGTTCTGCGGGCTTGCAACAGGCCTTGTGGAATCCGAGTTGACCCCCAAGCAGACCGCGGCGGCATTTAGGCATGGCTTGGATAAGCTTGCTTATTTCAGTGGCGCGAAATTGGGCGATAAAACCATGCTTGATGCGCTGACCCCTGCGATAGAAGCAATGGAACAATTGGCATTGGATTCTGAAGATATTGCCGCTTTGTTCCTGAGCGCCGCAAAGGCATCGCAAAGCGGGGCTGAAAAGACGAAAGGGATGAAACCGGCAAGGGGACGGGCGAAGAATATGGGAGAGAAAGCCATCGGCTTTGTTGACCCTGGGGCAACAAGTATGTCGATCCTGTTCAATTCTTTTTCCAATCATATTAATGCCACCAATAAGGAAGAGTGTTATGGCTGACAAAGACGGAATGGTATTGGCGAAAGACTATGGCTTGGACTGCCCTCCCGTGACAAAGGCTTTCCATGTTAAAGGCATGGATCATGTCGATTGGGGGATGAAAGACAGGTTGAGTCGTATATTCCGCCCGGAGACGGGAAAAACAGTAATGCTGGCCTTTGATCATGGCTACATCATGGGGGCAACAGCAGGGTTGGAGCGTTTGGATCTTTCTATCAACCCACTGGCACAGTATGCCGATGCGCTGATGGCGACACGGGGAGCAATGAGGAGCTGTATTGCCCCCAATCACAATAAACCTGTGATCCTTAGGGCGACGGCTGGGAGCACAGTGCTCAAAGATGATCTGAGTTGGGAAGTCTCTGGCGTCGATATTGACGATGCGATACGGATCAACGCCTCATGCCTTGCAGTACAGGCATTTGTCGGGGCTGATGGTGAATGCCGTAGTTTGGAAAATATTGTCCGTACCGTCGATAAAGGCGCGCGCTACGGGATCCCTACTCTTGGAGTTACGGCCGTCGGCAAGGAGATGGAGCGTACCCCGCGTTATTTCATGCTGGCGACTCGGGTACTCGCTGAACTCGGCACCCATATTGTCAAAACCTACTATTGCGATGACTTTGACAAAGTGACGGCTGCTTGCCCGGTTCCCATTGTCGTCGCGGGAGGCAAGAAAACGTCTGAAATGGATGCCCTGACTTTAACCTACAAAGCGATACAGGATGGTGCTGCCGGAGTGGATATGGGACGTAATGTGTTCCAGTCCGATTGCCCGATTGGCATGATAAGGGCGATCAGTGCCATTGTTCATGATGGCCTGACACCGCCGCAGGGATTTGATTTATACCAATCAGTAAAAAGCCAATTGGCATAAGGAGTATGTGTTATGACCTGGAGTAAGTTTATTGTTATTCCCATCATAGTGGCGGCCTTGGCATTTACCATTCAGGCGCTCGACCAGGTGATGGCAGGGCTAATGCCCGTGGCCGACAATGTGGGCTTCGGCTGGATAGCCTTTATTT
>NZ_JACSOF010000128.1:0-18812 GCF_014349205.1 Photobacterium sp. BZF1 | reverse complement strand
GTGCGGAAGGAGAGACTTGAACTCTCACACCTTGCGGCGCCAGAACCTAAATCTGGTGCGTCTACCAATTTCGCCACTTCCGCACAAATTGTTTCTTTCTCAAGGAAAGAATGGTGGCTACGACGGGATTCGAACCTGTGACCCCATCATTATGAGTGATGTGCTCTAACCAACTGAGCTACGTAGCCAACATGGGTTGCTGAATATACTAGTAATCAACGACCTTGTAAAGATGGCAGGTCTACCTGGATTCGAACCAGGGAATGACGGGATCAAAACCCGTTGCCTTACCGCTTGGCGATAGACCTGCAGGTGCTCTTTTCAGAGACTTGCTTTCAATCAAGCTCTTGCCTAAAAGCTAAAGCTCAACCGAAGAATAATGGTGCGGAAGGAGAGACTTGAACTCTCACACCTTGCGGCGCCAGAACCTAAATCTGGTGCGTCTACCAATTTCGCCACTTCCGCACATTGTATCTCGATTCCGAAGAAAGGAGATGGTGGCTACGACGGGATTCGAACCTGTGACCCCATCATTATGAGTGATGTGCTCTAACCAGCTGAGCTACGTAGCCATCTTGTTGTTTTCCTAACAGCTTGCCTGTCAGGCCGCTGTGTCGGGAACGGGGCGCATTATGCTCATACCAGCCAATAGCGTCAATAGTTTTTTTGAATATCTTGAAAAAACCCGGTTGTTCGGTGCTTATTTGGACGAACTGGGCGTTTGCCGTGCTAAACATCTGCTTTTATGCGTTTTAGCGCGTGTGAAAAGGGTAAAGCTGCAACAAGTGTATGGGTAGGATATTGGTAGCCATGCAGATAAAAAGAAAGCCAGCACGGCGGCTGGCTTTCTGGCGCATAGGATAATACGTTAGGCGGTATTAAACGTTGAAGCGGAAGTGAACCACATCACCGTCTTTAACGATGTAGTCTTTACCTTCCAAACGCCATTTACCTGCTTCTTTCGCGCCGTTTTCACCGTTGAATTCGATGAAGTTGTCGTAACCAACGACTTCTGCACGGATGAAACCTTTTTCGAAGTCAGTGTGGATCTTACCCGCTGCTTGTGGAGCTGTTGCGCCGACAGGGATAGTCCAAGCACGAACTTCCTTCACACCCGCGGTGAAGTATGTTTGTAGGTTAAGCAGTTCGTAACCAGAGCGGATCACACGGTTAAGGCCCGGCTCCTCGATACCCATGTCAGATAGGAACTCTTCGCGGTCTGCATCGTCAAGCTCTGCAATTTCAGACTCAATGGCAGCACATACTGGAACCACAACAGCGTTTTCTTTTGCTGCGTGCTCGCGAACCATGTCTAGGTACTCGTTGTCTTCGAAGCCATCTTCGTTAACGTTGGCGATGTACATGGTTGGCTTAAGCGTCAGGAAGTTCAGGTAGCTGATAGCTGCGAACTCTTCTTTGCTTAGCTCAATCGAGCGTGCCATACCACCTTCAGTCAGGGTCGGTAGCATTTTCTCAAGTACGGCGATTTCGAACTTAGCATCCTTGTCACCACCTTTGGCACGTTTAGCCTGGCGCTGGATAGCACGCTCACAGGTATCAAGGTCAGCTAGAGCAAGCTCAAGGTTGATCACCTCGATATCGTCAAGCGGGTTGATCTTGCCAGCAACGTGGATGATGTTTTCGTTTTCGAAACAGCGAACAACGTGGCCGATCGCATCGGTTTCACGGATGTTTGCCAGGAATTTGTTACCTAGACCTTCGCCTTTAGACGCACCGGCAACCAAGCCTGCAATATCAACGAATTCCATCGTTGTCGGCAGGATACGCTCAGGGTTAACGATCGCTGCCAGGGCATCAAGACGCAGATCCGGCACTGGCACTACGCCTGTGTTTGGTTCGATAGTACAGAACGGGAAGTTCGCTGCCTCGATCCCTGCTTTGGTCAGGGCGTTGAAAAGAGTGGACTTACCTACGTTAGGCAGGCCGACGATTCCGCATTTAAAACCCATGGTTTGAAACCCTTTTGGTAATTGTTCGGTAAAACAGTCCGGCAGACCCGCTGCCGAAAAATAAATTCAGTATTGGCTACAGTATTCGGCTTAGACAGCTTTGAATGAATGTAGTCGATTTTGGGCTTTGTTTAAGCCATCTTTGAGCAAAATATCCATGCAACGCACTGCCTCATCAACAGCCGCATCGATATTTTCCTGCTCTTTGGCTGGCGCCTTGCCTAGGACAAAGCCAGCTACCTTGTTCTTGTCGCCCGGATGGCCGATACCAATCCGCAGGCGGTAGAAATCTTTGTTGTTGCCCATCTTGCTGATGATGTCACGCAGGCCGTTGTGGCCACCGTGGCCGCCACCCTTTTTAAACTTGGCAACACCCGGGGGCAGGTCAAGTTCATCGTGGGCAACCATGATCTCTTCTGGCTTGATTTGGAAGAACTTCGCCAGTGCAGCTACCGATTTACCCGAGAGGTTCATGTAGGTAGATGGGATCAACAAGCGAAGATCCTGGCCATTGGTCTGGATCCGGCCGGTTTGACCAAAGTATTTGGCTTCCTCGCGTAGGCTGACATTGTGTATACGGGCCAGCTCTTCTACCACCCAGGCACCGGCATTGTGGCGGGTCCTGGCATATTCGGCACCGGGGTTTGCTAGGCCAACAAGTAGGCGAATATTGTTACTCACACTGATCTCTCAAGTCTAGGGGCTGTAAAATCGCGCGCTATGTTATATCAAAATAGCCAAAATTGATATCTAAACGAAAAATGCCCCGTAATGTACGGGGCATTTAGCTATGGGGGAGGTCGCTGATAGCGGCTCGTTACTACTCAACTCGCTCAAGCGTGACGGTTTCGTAGCTCATTGGCTGCAATATTGGGTGATTCGCCTTGATGTAGTTGATAACGGCTTGGGCATCGGTATTGCAACTAAAGGACGAGTCATCACAGTCGACGCTTTCATTTTCATAGATGACTTTGTATTTACCATTGTCATCTTCCTCAATGCGCTCGACAGCAAATGCGGTCAACTGGCCATTAACATAAGCAAGGTCTACCCGGCCGGAGCTCGTTTTCTGGGCTTCAAACAATGGTGTCCAGCCATCGTTGCCTGTTGCATTGTAGTTGTTCATTGCAACATTGTAGGTAGTGCCGTCCAGCAATGGCTCCCAATCTGGGGTATCGAGGGACCCTTTGTTAACCTCGATTGACGTTAGTGTGCCATCGATGCCTGCATTGTTTTCTGTGAAGGTATAACGTAGGTTACCGCCGTATGGGAATTTACCCGCGTGAGAGCCAGTTGGCAGGGTTGCACTGACAGTGCTGGTGATTAGCTCTTTGATGACCGAACCTTGTAGCGGCACGATAGACATGAAATTGGAAAATGGCAGTAGCTCGAGTGAGATGTTGCCTTCTCGCAGATCACCCGCAGCAATATCGGTCCTTACTCCACCGGCACCGACAAGTGACAAGTCAGCCTTCAGCCCTGCAACGCTACTGACCTCTGTGGTTGCAGCCCAGTAATATTGACCCGCTGCAACAATTGGGGCTACATCTGAGCCATGTTTGTCGAAACCGTTGTCACCTGGGCGGCGTTCGTGCTTGATCTCGCTAGGGGCTGTTGAAATGATTTCGCCATAGGCTTCATCCACTGCTGGTTTGTAGTGGGTATCAATATGCTGGCGTAGTTTTTCGTGCTCTTCGACAACGGCAATATTTTCTTGGCCGTCGATAAAGCTTACAACACCTGCGGTTTCTTGCTCACTGAACTTATTGCTCTCATCCCGGGCCGGAGAGTCGTAGAACTCATCGTTACTTAGAAGGGTATTGTTACCATTACAGTGCGTGATAGCACCTTGCCCATTGAAGGCGATGGTTGTTTTGCCGATAGCCTGAGCATATTCACCGGCTTGAACAACGCAAGTCAGGCCTTCACCGTCAGGGTTGGTGACAATTTCGGCGTAAGTGCCGTTGTTGGCCATCCCTAGGTTGGTGAAGTCGCCAAGCAGTGTATGGGAGTGGCCACCTACAATCAGATCAATGCCGTTTACTTGAGATGCAATATCTAGATCAATGGCGTTACCAATATGGGTAACGGCAATAATTTTGTTAATCCCCTTGCCATGGAGCATATCGACAGTTGCCTGGGCTGATTGCACCATATCTTTGAAAATAATATCGCCAGTATTTGGCGCGATATTAGGCATGTCATCAAGCACTAAGCCAAAAACAGCTGCAATATGCTTATCTGCCGGCAGGTTATCAAGGTCTGTTAACACTTCTTTCGTATTACCGTCGAAAGCATAAACCATATAAGGCTTGAGGTTTGTTTGATCCTTTAGGTCGGCATCGTTACTGGTATCGATGTTTGCAGCCAATACCGGGAAGTTGATGGAATCGATAAAGGCATTCAATTTCTCGTTATCAAGATCGAATTCGTGGTTACCCAGTGCCATCGCATCCAAGCCCATCTGACTCAGGATATCCGCATTCATTTTGCCTTCGTTCAACTTGAAGTAAGCACTGCCTTGCCAAGCATCACCACCATGCAGGAATAGTATGCTGTCATTGTTTTCAGCGGCTTCAGCCTTGTAGTTGTTAACCTCAGTGAGCAGGCGAGGGTGGCCGCCAAATTCGTTATAAACCGTCGTTTTATCAACTTTGAAGCTGGATTTTACCGGGTCAAAACTTGAGTGGGTGTCGTTAACATGAGCAATGGTCAAATCAAAAGGGGTATCTAGAGGTGTTTTGTTGTCTGAACTACTTGAGTTACAGCCCGCTAAGGCTAAACCGACCGATAACACAATGAGTGGCTTAGTAAATTTCATGCTTTGTCTCTTGTTGTAGGTATATGTCACAGAGGTGCTGGAATATATACAACAGGCGGGCAAGATTTTGTGATCTGTAATTGAGTTAGAGCTCTAACTAATTTACTGAAATGAATTTTTGAAGGTTGGGTAGCAAAATCAACAGATTTTGTATTATTTATTATAGGGTTATCTTTTTCTTGGGGATAAAAAACGCCCCGCACATGGCGGGGCGTTAGAGCTCTTTAGAGGTCCAGAATTAGTGCTGGAACATCGCTGAGATTGACTCTTCGTTGCTGATGCGACGGATTGCTTCAGCAAGCATGCCAGATAGCGTTAGAACCGATACACGGCCTGTATCTTGGATTTCCTGAGTTAGAGGAATTGAGTCAGTTACGATAACTTCGTCAATTACAGACTCACGGATGTTCTGTGGCGCACTGCCGGAGAATACAGGGTGAGTTGCGTAAGCGAATACACGCTTAGCACCGCGCTCTTTGAGTGCTTCAGCGGCTTTACATAGCGTACCGCCAGTATCGATCATGTCATCAACGATGATGCAGTCGCGGCCTTCAACGTCACCGATCAGGTGCATAACCTGAGAAACGTTGGCACGTGGGCGACGCTTGTCGATGATAGCGATATCAGTGTCGTCTAGTAGCTTCGCGATAGCGCGAGCACGAACAACACCACCGATGTCTGGAGAAACAACCACTGGATCTTCCAGGTTCTTCGCTAGCATGTCTTCTAGTAGTACTGGGCTACCGAATACGTTATCTACAGGAACATCGAAGAAGCCCTGGATTTGCTCAGCGTGAAGGTCAACAGTCAGAACGCGGTCAACACCTACGTTTGACAGGAAGTCGGCAACGACTTTTGCCGTGATTGGCACACGGGCAGAACGGACGCGGCGGTCTTGGCGAGCATAGCCGAAGTAAGGGATTACAGCGGTAATACGGCCTGCAGAAGCACGGCGTAGTGCATCGATCATAACAACCAGTTCCATTAGGTTGTCATTGGTTGGCGCACAAGTAGATTGAATGATAAATACGTCGCTACCACGAACGTTTTCATTAATCTGAACACAGACTTCACCGTCGGAAAAACGGTTAACTGTTGCGTCTCCTAGAGAAATGTAAAGACGGTCAGCAATGCGTTGGGCTAGTTCTGGTGTCGCGTTACCAGCAAACAGCTTCATATCAGGCACGGTGGAAACCTCAGGTTGCGTCCAAGTTGTAGTTACTGACAATCCGTAGAATGTGCGTTCAAGGCTGTCAAAAGGGGAGATGTGTTGACACCTTTTGCGACAAATCCTTGGAGCCAGTTTGGTAATTTATTCAGGGTTGCAGTGGCCGCTTCATGGGTGCTAAATTCAGCAAACACGCAAGCGCCAGTGCCGGTCAATCTCGACGGCGCGTATTCTAACAGCCACGAAAGCGCCTTATCAACCTCAGGGTGCAGTGATCTGACGATTTTTTCGCAATCGTTTTCGTAAACCCCTGCTAACAGTGCATTTAAAGACCGTTTTTTGCTATCCCTTTTTAGCCCTGGGTGGGTGAAAATATCAACTGTAGCAATATTTACCTCTGGTTTGACAACCAGATACCACTTCTCTTCCGGCTCTGCAGGCTGTAATTGCTCGCCTACACCCTCGGCAAATGCACTTAACCCACGGACGAAAACAGGCACGTCGGCACCAAGGGCCAAGCCCAGTTCGGCCAACTCATCGACGCTGAGGTCAGCCTGCCATAAATAGTTTAGGGCAACGAGCGTAGTAGCGGCATCGGATGAGCCGCCGCCAAGGCCACCGCCCATTGGTAGGATTTTGTTGATATGGATATCTGCGCCAGCTTCGATACCGGCCTTTTGGCGTAGCATGTCAGCGGCACGGTAAATCAGGTTGTCTTCGGTTTTCACCCCGTCAATGGCAGGTGTTAGGGTGATCTGATCGCTGTTGTTGGCGGTGATCGTCAGGGTATCGCTATGATCGAGAAACTGAAACAGGGTTTGCAGCTCGTGGTAGCCATCTGCGCGGCGGCCGGTGATATAGAGAAACAGGTTCAGTTTGGCCGGTGCCGGCCATTCGGTGGTGCGGGTGATCATAGCGTACTCTAATTAATGGTCCATTGGTGGATGATAAGGGTAATGCTGGTGCCGGCCGAGCTCAAGACCATGCGCTTGGGCAATGCCGGGCTAACCGAGTAGTCATACTCGTTGTAATCAAGCTGCCAGAGTTTGCCATCGACACGTTTGGCAAGGTAGCCCACTCTATTTTCGTTGTTGAGCTGGTAAGTATCTACCGCTGTCGGCAAGCCAATCAGCCAGTCGCGCATCTGTTCAACCGGCAGGTTAATACCAGTTAGGTTGGCAACCAACTCACTGGCGTTTGAACCCTGGTGGGTTTTGCCATTGTTGTCGACTAGGGTCACGCTGCTGGGGGTAGCATCGAGTTTTAGCAGTGTCGAGCCAAGGAAGTTGGTCAGCAGTAGGTGATCACTGCTTGCGGTGGTTTCCCAGATCAAATTGGCGCCAAAGCGTTGCTGGCCTTTGTAGCCGAGTTTTCCTTTAGCCTGGTAACTAGAGAGGGCTTCAAGCGCTTGTTCATGGCTTTCCCAATCGGTATCGGTGGTCTGTGGTGGTTGGGTCGCACAGCCGGCTAGTAGGGATAGGAAAAGGGCAAACCAAGGTGCTCTACGGGGAATTCGGGCAAAAGGATGGCGGGCATGTCGCAATAATGACATCATCGTTATCACTTTTTTATTAAGTATTGTTGCCAAACAATAGCGGTAAAACCTTAATATTTCCAACTCCTTCTCTCGGAAAAAGAAAGGTTGATATCACTCTTTTTTCCTATTCTATGAATAATTGAATGCTAATTTATGTGGGTTATTGCCATGTAGAATCGATCTGCGTTCTTTAATTAAGTGGGGGCATCAAGTAAAATCCGCCCTTAAATCATATTTCATCGGCGAAGTGGTACACCGTCTCCATGACATTGCTTGCACTAGGAATAAATCATAAAACAGCCTCGGTAGACTTGCGTGAACGGGTTGCGTTTTCGCCAGAAAAGATGAAGCAGGCCTTAGCTCAACTGGAGGACCATCCAGAGGTTCACAGTGGGGTGATTGTTTCGACCTGTAACCGTACAGAGCTGTATTGCGATGTGGCTCAACAAGGCCCCGGGCTCATGATTGACTGGTTGAGTAAGTTTCACCAGATCAGTACAGAAGAGCTGATGCCAAGCCTATATTTCCATGAAGAGCAGGCTGCTGTACGTCATCTGATGCGGGTTTCTTGTGGGCTGGATTCACTGGTATTAGGCGAACCGCAGATCCTAGGCCAGGTCAAGCAGTCTTATTCCGATGCCCGGGATAACCAAGTTATCCAGGGGATGTTGGAAAAGCTGTTCCATAAAACGTTCACCGTGGCGAAACGGGTGCGTACCGAGACTGATATCGGTGGCAACGCGGTATCGGTGGCTTTTGCCGCTTGTACATTGGCAAAACAGATCTTTGAGTCGCTCGAGGAAGCGACGGTACTGCTGGTTGGAGCGGGGGAAACCATTGAGTTGGTTGCCCGCCATTTGGTGGAGCAGGGGTGCAACCGACTGATTGTCGCCAACCGGACCAAAGAGCGGGCCGAAAACTTGGCTCGGGAGTTCGGTGCTGAGGTGATCAGCTTGCAAGAAATACCTGAGCACCTTCACCGGGCTGATATTGTGATTAGCTCAACGGCGAGCCCGCTGCCGATTATCGGCAAGGGGATGGTTGAAAAAGCCATCAAAGCGCGGCGCCACCAACCTATGTTGCTGGTTGATATTGCGGTACCGCGTGATATTGAGCAGGAAGTAGGGGATCTCAACGATGCTTACCTTTATTCGGTAGATGATTTGCACAGTATTGTTGAGAAAAACCGTGAACAGCGTAAAGTGGCGGCGATACAGGCAGAAGCGATTGTCAGTGAAGAAAGTGCCGCTTTCATGAGTTGGATCCGCTCGCTCGAAGCGGTAGACAGTATTCGCCAATACCGTTGCCAGGCTGAGGATTTGAAATCAGATTTGCTTACCCGTAGTTTGCAGGCGCTCGCCAATGGCGGTGATCCTGAAAAAGTATTGGTCGAGCTCAGTAACAAACTGACCAACAAACTTATCCATGCGCCTACCCGCGCGATGCAGCAGGCCGCCAAAGATGGCGAGCCAGAAAAGCTGGCGGTGATCCGCGAGACACTAGGGCTAGATACCGCAAAGAATTAATCCTGGCAGGGAAACCTTCCCTGCCTTTAGTGGAATACAGTAGAAACCTATATGAAACCTTCAATTTTAGTGAAATTAGAAACGCTGGTTGAGCGTTATGAAGAAGTCCAGCATTTGCTAGGTGATCCAGAGATCATTGGTAACCAGGACAAGTTCCGAGCGCTTTCCCGTGAATATTCACAGCTGGAGGAAGTAACCCAATGCTTCCAGGCCTACCAGCAAGCCAAAGAAGATTTGGCGACTGCTGAAGAGATGGCTAACGAAGACGATCCTGAAATGCGCGAGATGGCGCAGGAAGAAGTCAAGGAAGCCAAAGCGGAGATCATCCGTTTGGAAGATGAGCTTCAGGTTCTGCTTATTCCTAAAGATCCGAACGACGAACGTAACTGCTTCGTTGAAATCCGTGCCGGTGCCGGTGGTGATGAAGCCGGCATCTTCGCCGGTGATCTGTTCCGTATGTACAGCAAATACGCCGAGTCACGCGGCTGGCGCGTTGAAGTGATGAGTTCCAACGACGCCGAGCACGGTGGCTACAAAGAGATGATCGCCAAAATCAGTGGTGAAGCGGTGTATGGCACCCTGAAGTTTGAGTCAGGCGGCCACCGTGTACAGCGTGTTCCGGCAACAGAATCCCAAGGTCGTGTCCATACCTCTGCTTGTACGGTTGCCGTGATGCCAGAGATCCCAGAAGCGGAAATCCCTGAAATCAATGCCGGTGACCTGAAAATCGATACCTTCCGTGCATCGGGTGCCGGTGGTCAGCACGTCAACACCACGGATTCTGCTATCCGTATTACCCACTTGCCAACGGGCATCGTGGTAGAGTGTCAGGACGAGCGTTCACAGCATAAAAACAAAGCGAAAGCGATGTCTGTCCTTGCCGCCCGTATTATCCAGGCTGAGGAAGAGAAGCGCCATGCAGAAGAGGCGAGCACGCGCCGTAACCTACTTGGCTCGGGCGATCGTTCAGACCGTATCCGTACCTACAACTACCCGCAGGGCCGTGTCTCTGATCACCGTATCAACCTGACTATCTACCGTTTAAATGAAGTGATGGAAGGCGATATGGACAGCTTGATCCAGCCGGTTCTACAGGAACACCAGGCCGACCAGCTAGCAGCCATGGCTGAGCAGAACTAATGACCCTGTCGATAGACGCCCAGCTTAAGCTGGCGGCTAAGGCATTGATTGATGCGGGCTCAGACAGCCCGCATATCGATGCGGCCGTTTTGCTGTGCCATGTGCTCGATAAGCCCCGCAGTTACCTCTTAACCTGGCCGGAAAAAGAATTGGATGCTGCCCAGCAAACAGCATTTGAATCTATATTGGCAAGGCGCCTGACGGGTGAGCCGGTGGCTTATATCGTTGGTGAGCGCGAGTTTTGGTCGCTGCCTCTTAAAGTGGCCCCCCATACCTTGATCCCGCGTCCAGATACCGAAAGGTTGGTGGAGCTGGCTCTGGAAAAGCTGCCTGCCGACGCCTGCAAGGTGTTAGATCTTGGCACAGGGACAGGCGCCATTGCGCTGGCAATGGCTTCTGAGCGACGCGATATCGTAGTTACTGGTATTGATTTGCGCCCTGAAGCTGCGGCGCTTGCTGAGGAAAACCGCACTAACCTACATATTGCCAATGCACGTTTTCTCTCTGGTAGTTGGTATAGCCCGCTGTCAGAGCAAGAACGTTTTGCCGTGATTGTGAGCAACCCACCTTATATCGACAAAATGGATCCCCATCTGGAACAAGGTGATGTCCGCTTTGAGCCAAAGAGTGCCCTAGTGGCAGAGGATCATGGGTTGGCTGATATTCAGTTGATCAGTGAGCAAGGCCGCCAGCACCTGGAAGTTGGCGGTTGGCTGCTAATGGAGCACGGATACGAGCAAGGTTTGGCTGTACGTGGTATTTTAGACGAGCTGGGTTACCATGAGGTCTCCACAGCACAGGATTATGCCGGCCTGGATCGTGTGACCATGGGCCGCTGGCAAGGATAGAGAGATAACAACAATGTATGCAATGTATCCCGCTATAAAACACCTACATATGCTGGCTATCGCGCTTAGCGTGACCTTGTTTATCTTGCGTTACTGCTTGATGATGGCCAACTCGTCGTTGAACGAGAAGAAGTTCCTGAAAATTACACCCCATGTGGTGGATACCGTTTTATTGCTAACCGGTGTGGCTTTGATTTTCATTACCGGTTTCGTGCCGTTTACGGCAGCAGGTGGCTGGATGACGCAAAAGCTCAGCTGTGTGCTGGCCTATATTGCGCTTGGCTACTTCACCCTGAAAATGGGGACGAACAAAGTCTTTAAGACCTTTGCCTTCTTCGGCTCGCTGGGCTGGGTAATGGCCGCCGCCAAAATAGCAATGACCAAAACCTCTTTCCTAGGATAACCATGTTACGCTTTACCGAACAAGAACTGGAGCAGATGCCGCTGGTGGAAGGCGCGGTTGCGATGACTGAAGCGGTGGATCCGCGTTTCCCAGCTGGCTGGGTCAGCATCCAGTTGGAACGGCTTGCCCAGGAGGCTGAACAAGCCTTGATGGATGAGCCTGATAGTTACCTGCGCCTTGAGGGGCTTATTCGCCTGTTTTACCGCGAGTGGGGCTTTATTGGCGATCACGAGCAGTATTACTCATCCGATAACGTCTTTCTCGACAAAGTCCTTGACCGCAAGAAAGGGATCCCTGTGTCGCTGGGGGCGCTATTCCTGTTTCTCGCCCAGCGCCTGGATTTGCCGGTTAGTGCCGTTGCTTTCCCGACCCAGTTTGTTCTTAAGGTAGAGTGGTACGGCAGTGAACCTCAGTTCATTAACCCGTTTGATGGTGAATACCTGAGTAAGCATGTTATGGCAGCCTGGCTCAAAGGCCACAAAGGGCCATTTACCGAGCTGCGCAGCGAGCACTTTGCAACGGCTGGCAACTATGACGTGCTGGCACGCTGGTTGACCGTGATGAAAAGCGCACTGCTTCGCGAAGGGTTGTTCGCCGAAGCGTTGCGCTGCAGTGATGTCGTTCTGGGGGCTTTCCGTCCGGGAGACCCGCACGAAATCCGTGATCGTGGCTATATTTACCAGCAGCTAGAGTGCAGCCATGCTGCAGCACTGGATTACGAATACTTTATCGAGCAATGCCCTGAAGACCCAGCTGCCGAGTTGCTGAAGCTTCAGGTCCAAGAACTCAACAAAGAGCCGTTGACCCTGCATTAATTTGTATAGGGTCTTGGCTAAAAATTAAGAGAGAAGATGATGGAACAGAAAGTTGTTCGCGTTGGTGATATTGATGTTTCCAATGATAAGCCGTTTGTCCTATTCGGCGGCATGAACGTACTGGAATCACGTGATTTGGCGATGCAGATCTGTGAAAAGTACGTTGAAGTGACAGACAAGCTAGGCATTCCTTATGTCTTCAAGGCTTCTTTTGACAAAGCTAACCGCTCTTCTGTGCACTCCTACCGTGGCCCCGGCATGGAAGAAGGCCTGAAGATTTTCCAAGAGTTGAAAGATACTTTCGGCGTGAAAATCATCACTGATATCCACGAGCAGTACCAGGCCCAACCTGTTGCCGACGTGGTTGACGTTATCCAGTTGCCGGCTTTCCTTGCTCGCCAGACTGATCTGGTTCAGGCAATGGCAAAAACCGGTGCGGTGATCAACGTGAAGAAGCCTCAGTTCATGAGCCCTGGCCAGGTTGGTAACATCGTTGAGAAATTCGCTGAGTGCGACAACGAAAACATCATCCTGTGTGAGCGCGGTGTGCTGCACGGCTACGATAACCTAGTGGTTGATATGCTTGGTTTTGATGTGATGAAGAAGGCCTCTAAAGGTAGCCCGATCATCTTCGATGTTACCCACGCCCTACAATGCCGTGATCCTAACGGTGCCGCTTCTGGTGGCCGCCGTGAGCAAACTGTCGACTTGGCACGCTCTGGCCTGGCAACTAAGATTGCAGGCCTGTTTATGGAAGCGCACCCGAACCCGGATAAAGCACGCTGTGACGGCCCATCTGCTTTCCCATTGGACAAGCTAGAGCCATTCCTTGCTCAATTGAAGCAGCTTGATGATCTGGTCAAGGGTTTCGAAGAAATCGAAATCAAGTAAGATATTTTCTTCTTGCTGATAGTAAAAAGGCGATACCGAGGTATCGCCTTTTTTATTGCTGTTGCTTTAGCAGGTTTTGCCGCTCACTTATAACTTGAAGCGGCTGATCTCCTGCTGTAGCTGGAATGATAGTTCAGATAGCTCAGCCGCTTGCTTGGCCGCCTCGCTGGCTTCTACTGCAAGTTCGTTGGAGACATCGCGGATCCCTTCGGTATTACGGGTAATTTCCGATGTCACGGAAGATTGCTCTTCTGCTGCCGAGGCGATCTGGGTCGCCATATCACTGATGTTGGTTACTGCACTGTTGATCTGGGACAGGCTCGCCGAGGCCGAGTTGGCGTCATCGACACTGGTTTCCGCCAGTTTGCGGCTGTCTTCCATGATCCCGACGGCTTTGCCCGTGGTTTGCTGCAGGGTCTCGATCATCTGCTGGATTTCCTGCGTCGAAGCATGGGTACGCTGGCTCAGTACGCGGACCTCATCGGCAACCACGGCAAACCCCCGGCCTTGCTCACCGGCACGGGCTGCTTCGATGGCCGCATTGAGTGCCAGCAGGTTAGTTTGTTCGGCAATTCCCTGAATCGTAGACAGAATGGTATTGATGCTCTGGGCATGGCTGTTCAGCTCACTGATCACACCTGTCGCCGTATCCACTTCAGTCGCTAGGCTCGTGATGGAGTGCTGGCTCTGGCCGACCTGAGTCGCGCCATGATCAGAAACTTCGACAGTTTCTCCGGCTGTACGGGCCGTATTGTCAGCATTGCCGGCAATTTCCTGGGTTGCTGCAGCCATCTCATTGATAGCCGTTGCCACCATATTGATTTCGTCCTGCTGGTGCTGGATACGGGTGCTGCGCTCTTCAGCCTGAGAAGCGGTAACATGTGCCTGCTGGGTCAGGGAGTTAGAGACATCGTTCAGCTTGCACACCATGGCATGCATATTGCCGACGAAACGGTTGAAGTTATGGGCAAGCTGGCCCACTTCATCGTCACTACGAGGCTCCAAGCGCTGGGTTAGGTCACCTTCACCTGTGGCAATTTCAGCCAGTGCTTCAGATACGCGAGCCAGATCGCGGAACAGGTAACCGACGAGGGCAGCGGAAATTGCCACCACAATCAGGGTGATCACAATGGAGGTGATGATCAGCTGGCGTAGCAGCGTTGTGTGGCTCGCTTCTTCAGTCGTGCGATCCATCTCCAGGCCAAGTACCCAGTCTGTCCCCGGTACAGTAGCAAAGTAGAACAGCTTTTCTTTACCGTCGATAGTGGCCATTTCAATGCTGCCAGTGCGGGCAGCTTCATCGATCAGCGCCATGTTGAGTTCGCTGCTGAAACGGTTGATTGGCTGGAGGATCAAAGACTCGTCAGGGTGGGCAAGAAAAGTGTTGTCTTGTTTGTTGATCAGCATCGCGTAGGCATTTTTACCCGCATCTAGGCTAATAACGTCCTTTACCAGTTGGTCAATCAATACATCGGCACCGACAACACCTTGCAGGCTGCCATTGTTGCGGACAGGCTCGGCAATGGTGATCAGCAATGCATTGGTAATGGCGTCACGGTAAGCGGTAGTGACGATTTGGCGGTTAGCGCTCACGGCATCTTGGTACCAAGGGCGGGTACGCGGGTCGTAGTCGGCACGGTTACGCTCAGGATGAGACCGGAACATACCTCCGGCTGGAGTACCGAAGAAGATATCGTCGAAACCACCCGCTTTTCGGGCCATTTGTAAATACGGCACCATGTTTTCTTCGCGGCTATAGTCATTGAACGAGCTCGCGATATCGCGGCGGATATTTACCCATTCGGCAATGCCTTCGTTAGCTGCGTGGGCAATACTCTCGGCTCGGGCGTAGATGCCCTGTCGGGTTTGGTCAAAGAGTTGGTTGGCGGCAAGCCAAGTCAGTGCCGTTGCCATAATCACAACAGCAAAAAGGCTGGCGCCAATGAGTTTCTGTTTCAAGGTTAGCGTCATTGTCTTTATCTCAACAACAGGTGGGGGAGGTGTCTGCGAGGCGGATTCTATAGCGATTTTCTGCCTGTTGCACGGAAAAGTGGCCGTGGTCGAATAAAAAACAACTTGATGATTTTTCGTGACTTTTGATTGACGAAAAAGAGTCGCGCTTCGCCAGGAATTTGACGGTTCAACAATGTTTGATATGCATTTTGTTACACTTATACCTATAAGGATTATCGACTGCTTATAATGATTATTTTGGATGTTTAGACGTCTAGATGTTGACGCGGCCATTAACAACACTTAGTCTAGGCGCAATTTCTAAAATAGATGTCCTGTAGTCATCATGTCGAACAATACACAACAACATTCTAACGAGCCTGCGCCTTCTGCGTTGGCGTTACTCCCATTGGGGATCTTCTTAGCCTTGTTTATTGGTGTGGGTACTTACCTAACCATGCAAGGTGTGGATTTCGCCTTCTACCAATTGCCAGCCCCTGTCGCAGCACTGCCTGCGGTAATCGCGGCGATCCTGCTGAGCAAGGAAAAACTCAACAAAGCCATTGAGCAGTTCCTACGCGGGGTAGGCCATAGCGATATTATTGCTATGTGTATGATTTACCTATTGGCAGGTGCTTTTGCTTCAGTAGCCAAAGCCACCGGTGGTGTGGATGCCACGGTAAACCTTGGCTTGTCTATGCTTCCTGCTAGCATGATCCTGCCGGGTATCTTTGTGATTTCAGCCTTTATCGCCACTGCGATGGGCACATCAATGGGCACCATTGCGGCAGTGGCCCCAGTTGCCTTGGGGATTGCCCAAACGGCTGGCATGGATGTGGCACTGACGGCCGGTGTTGTTCTGAGCGGTGCGATGTTCGGTGATAACCTGTCAATTATCTCGGATACCACGATTGCCTCGACACGTTCGCAGGGCTGTCAGATGAAAGACAAATTCCGCGAAAATATCCGTATTGCCCTACCTGCGGCAATTGCAGCGATTCTGTTGTTCCTATTTAGCAGCACCCCGACTGAAGTACCGGCAACAACGGACGTTGAGTGGCTGAAAGTACTGCCGTATATCACTATCTTGGTATTGGCAGTATCTGGCCTGAATGTTTTTGTCGTACTTAGTATCGGTATTTTACTGGCGGGTGGTATCGGTTTGTTCGGTACGCCAGATTACAGCCTGTCGACTTACGGTCAGGATATTTATGCTGGTTTCGGCAACATGCAGGAGATCTTCCTGCTGTCGATGCTGATTGGCGGTATGGGGGAGCTGATGCGCCGTCAGGGTGGCCTTGCTTACCTGACACAACTGATCAGCAAAGTGATCCAGGTCTTTAGCAAGCAGCACTCAAAAGCCCAGAACCTCCGCGCTAGCGAGTTGGGTATTGCGGGTCTGGTCGGCCTGACTAACTGCTGTACGGCTAACAATACTGTTGCGATTATTGTCTCTGGCGGTGTAGCACGCGAACTGGCGGAAGAAAACGGTGTGACACCTCGCCGCTCGGCAAGTTTGCTTGATATCTTCTCTTGTGTGGTGCAGGGAGTATTGCCATACGGTGCCCAGGCATTGTTGCTGGGTTCAGTATTCGGTCTTTCACCACTGGAAGTGGTGAGCCATTCCTACTACTGCTTCTTCCTGGCTTTTGCTGCTATCGTGGCAATCTTTGTTAAGCACCCAGCGCGCAAATTGGCTACGGCTTGATAGCCGCCAGCAAAATGTGAAAACCGGAAATAATACCAGAAGCCTCACACCCGTGAGGCTTTTTTTTGCTTGTTACCTCACCGTTATGAAAATGCGAAGCCAGTATGGTGATCTGGTCAACAGAATGATGAAATCCATAGAACAGCGTTCACCAAATAACTTAAACTGACGCTTGTCAATTCTAGTGAAATCACATAATTAGGTTAAGGTGACCCCAATGAAGGAACGCTTTTTCACCAAGGCAGCGTTAACCGCTGCGATTCTTGCCACTCTGACTGGTTGCGCGACCCAATCAGATACAACAGCACCATCATGGCAGGCTGATCAAACGTATAAGCTAACCATTCTCCACACTAATGATCACCACGGTCGTTTCTGGCATAACTCTTATGGCGAATACGGTATGGCAGCACGCAAGACGCTATTGGATCAGATCCGTGCGGAGGTTGCTGCTGAGGGCGGTACAACCCTGTTGCTTTCAGGGGGCGATATCAACACCGGTGTGCCTGAATCTGATCTACAAGATGCCGAGCCGGATTTCAAGGGCATGAACATGCTGGGCTACGATGCAATGGCATTGGGTAACCACGAGTTTGACAATCCACTGGAAGTTTTGCGTAAGCAGGAAGAGTGGGCAGAGTTCCCTATGCTGTCTGCCAATATCTACGACAAGGAAACTGGCGAGCGCCTCTTCCAGCCATACCAAATCTTCGAGCAGCAAGGCATCAAGATTGCTGTGGTGGGTTTGACTACAGAAGACACGGCGAAGATCGGTAACCCTGAATATATCGGTGGTGTTGACTTCCGTGATCCTAAGGAAGAAGCCAAGAAGGTGATCGAGCAGCTGAAGGAAACAGAAAATCCGGATGTGATCATTGCGGCAACCCACATGGGCCACTATGCCAACGGTAACCACGGCATCAACGCGCCGGGTGATGTTGCCCTTGCCCGTTACCTGCCTGCAGGTGAACTGGATATGATTGTCGGTGGCCACTCCCAGGAGCCGGTGTGCATGGAAGGTCCAAACATGTACAACAAGAACTTCAATCCAGGTGATGACTGCCAGCCGGATCAGCAAAACGGCACCTGGATTGTCCAGGCCCATGAGTGGGGTAAATATGTTGGCCGTGCGGACTTTGAGTTCCAGAACGGTGAATTGCAAATGGTTAGCTATGACCTGATCCCGGTTAACCTTAAGAAGAAAGTGAAATTGGCTGATGGCTCCAGCGAGCGTGTATTTATCCAGGACGAGATTGCCCAGGATAGCGAAGTGAAGGCTTTCCTACAGCCGTTCCAGGAGCGTGGCCAGGAGCAGCTGAATATCAAGATCGCCGAGTCTAATGGTAAGCTTGAAGGCGATCGCAATGTGGTTCGCTTCCAGCAGACTAACCTAGGTCGTTTGATTGCAGCATCACACATGCAGCGCGCCAAGGCAGATTTCGCTGTCATGAACTCGGGCGGCGTCCGTGATTCGATTGCTGGTGGTGATATTACTTACAAGGATGTGCTGACGGTGCAGCCTTTTGGCAATATCGTCACTTATACCGACATGACTGGTAGCGAAGTGATGGACTACCTGAATGTTGTCGCGACTAAGCCGGTTGACTCAGGTGCCTATGCCCAGTTCTACGGTATCTCTATGACAGTGGCCAACGGTAAAGTGAGCGATGTGAAGGTCGGTGGTAAGCCACTGAGCCTGACTGACACATACCGTTTCACCGTACCGAGCTTTAACGCCGCAGGAGGCGACGGTTACCCTAAGATCACCGAGCACTCAGGCCATGTGAATACCGGTTTCGTTGATGCAGAAGTACTGAAAGAGTTCCTGCAGACCAACAGCCCGATTGACGTGAATGCGTTCGCACCAAAAGGTGAGATGGTTTACCGCTAACAATTACGGTCAATACTATTGAACAAGGCCCTGCGCATGCAAGGCTAATTATATGGTCCGCCTCACTCTTAAGCCTCTACGCTTGGGGTAGGTAAATTGAAAGAGGTGAACCATATGTCTTCCTTACATATTCTTGGTATA
>NZ_JACSOF010000127.1:0-18848 GCF_014349205.1 Photobacterium sp. BZF1 | reverse complement strand
GTTTGTCGTCCTTACATATTATTTAGGAGTTTCAATCAGCCTAAAATGACGTAAGGACGCTCGTTACATTGAGTTTGTTGAGAAATAATCATCGGAAACCTCCTTGCTGAAATTGATAAAAAACGTGCGGAATTTATCAGTAAATAAGGAGATTGGCAACGCATGTTACAGGTATTAAAAGTCCCATTGTATATAAAGACTATTGTAATCACTGCCTCCTTTGATCCTGCCAAAAGCTGAAGTCTGGGTGAAGATCCCCGAACGGTGATGCAGGCTATAGCCTAACCACATGTTCGACAGTGATTTGTTGTTGAGCATATCCCCTACATTGACATCAAAAGAGAAATCCAAGTAGTTCATCAGCTTACTGGGTTTATAGCCTTTCTCGGCTAAGCGCTCCTTTTCGATATGGCTGATTTGGGTGCTGTAGGAGATCCCCTCAGCAAAGCCGAAGCGCCATGTTGTGGGCCAATTGAAGGTATAGTAAGCCTTTATAGCCATGACATATTCGCCAAAACTGCCCTGTACGTTGGATTTATGGTGTTGGACAAAACCCGGCGTGAGGTAGAAGTCCAATGGCCAGCCAAACACGGTGTCAGCAATCGGGTGACCATAAAATACCGAGGTCATGGTGTTGCGGTATGGATCGGTTTTATTGTCGAGCATCAAAAGGTCTGACACGCCGGAGGTAGTGGCGACACCGCTGGCAACCCGCAGGTACGAGTTGGTCGGGAGTTTTGAGTGCGTCCTTTGCCCTGGGGTATTGAATAGCGCTAGGCCAAGGTAGGTTTCCCATTGTGCCCTAGAGTTGACGAGATCGCTGTTGTAGGTCTTGTTATCCAGTAAAGTGGCGCTAGTTTGGCCGACTGCATAAAGGTTTTCATAGAGCTGGTAGCGACCTCTGACACCGGCGCTATAGTTGAACCCGCTGCCAATGTCCTCGGTATTGAGGCCATAGTAGGTATTATTGAATCTCGAGGTTTTACCCGTTACGGTAGCGTAAGGACTGATACGCCAAGAAGGGTGGTAAAATGTATATTCGCCAGTGAAGTTGGAATAGACTCGGCCATCCTTGTCACTCAGTACCTCCGCGCTGAAATCAAGCTGCGGGGAGTAGTGCCAAGTGATATTACCGCCAATATCAAATTGGGTTCCTTGTATGTCATTTTGGTAGCGTTTAGGAATATCGAAAAAACGGATCTTGCCAAGAGCTCCGACAGAGACGTTATCGCTTTGGTAAAACCGATATCCGCCGGAAGCGCCATCAAGGTAGAAGTTTTCGCCTTGGTAAAATAGCAACGGCATGACATCGTGAACCACATTGTCGCTGGTATCGAAGATAATGTTTGCGCTGCGCATGCCCATACCAACCCCCCAGCTTTCCTTGTCGGAGTATGGGACTGAAGGAGGATGAGAAGTGGCTATAGCCATTGAAGTAAATAACAATGGAAGTAAATAATGATATTTCATCTTTAACGCTCGCGCATATATGAATAGATAGGTAATCCGAGCGTTAATATGGATTAACACTCATTGTTGATTTTTGGGGACATATCCATTGCCTTCGTAACCCCTAATAACAGGTGGTTTATATTGGGGGATTGCTTTACTTGGTATTTTATAGAGAGGGTGAATTAAGTGAATGACTATCAGATATTCACTTTTTGGTTGGCTTTATTAAATCAAGGTTACTGGTGGTAATCGGATAAATAAAAAAGCCTGAGCAGTGCTCAGGCTTTATATTTCGGTTTTTCTCGTCAGAAGTTTACTCTGCTGTCATTGGCTTAATCTTGAAGAACAGCGCATAGTTCAACGGAATAACAACCAAGGTCAGAACCGTCGCAAACAGCAGGCCAAACATTATAGTCACCGCCATGCTCTTGAAGAACGGGTCAATTAGCAATGGCGCAACACCAAGAATGGTGGTGGTCGCACCCAAGATCACCGGCCTGGCTCGGCTCATCGCTGCATCAATGATGGCATTGTAAGGCGCTTTACCCGCACGTACCTCATTGTCAGCCTGATCAACCAGTACAATCGCATTTTTCACCATCATACCGACCAAGCTCAGGAAGCCTAATGTGGCCATGAATTCAAACGGCGTCTGGAAGATGATCAAGCCAACGGCTACGCCAACGACCGCTAACGGGACTGTCAACCAGATGACCAGTGCCTGACGGATACCGTTAAACATGAATACCACTGCTAACACCATCGCTGCGAAACCGTAAGGTGCCGAAATCATCAGGCCTTCATCAGCTTCTTTAGCCTCTTTGTATTCTCCGTGCCATTCAAGCTGGTAGCCCACCGGTAATGGCATGTTTTCAATTTCTGCCTTGATTGACTCGAACGCAGTTGCTGTCAGCACACCTGGGGCAGGATCTGCCTGCGCCATAATGGTCGGAATGCGGTCTACACGTCTTAGCATGGCATCTTGCCATACTAAATCGTTTGATTCGATCAGTTGGCTTAACTGGATAAAGCTACCAACATTTGAACTAAAGACCTGCGTATTTTCAATCGCACGCTCATGGTTGCGCTCATCTTCTGGCGCACGTACAACAATGGGTACCAAGTCGTTGCCTTCGCGGTAGACACCTACCTGCCTGCCCGACAAGGTCTGTTCAATTGCGCTGTTCAGCTCCTGGGTCGTTAAACCGAACTGCTGCGTTTTTTCTGCTGAAAATACAGGGCTCAGCACTGGCACTTGCTGTCGCCAGTCATCTTGAACGGCAATCAGGTTCGGGTTGTTGTTCATCAAGGTTTTTGCCTGCTCAGCCAATTGGCGAAGTACTTCACTGTCAGGGCCTTTGAATGCTGTTTCAATTTTCTTGCCGCCACCAGGGCCCAACATGAACTTCCACACATTGATAGAGGCATCTTGGTAGCGATCCCCCAGTTCAACCTGTAGATCGGCTACCAGCGCTTCGATAATGTTGTGGTCATCGACATCAACCAAGAGTTGGCCATAACTCGGGTTCTCAGGCTCGGCTGAGTAAGTCAGCATAAAGCGCAGGCCGCCAGAGCCAATAAAGCTGATGGTGTTGGTGACGCCATCTTTGGCCCTTACATCTTTTTCAATGTCTAGCATGATGCTTTCGGTGCGCGAGATATCTGAGCCTTGCGGCAGGAAGACATCAATCGCAAACTGTGCCCGCTGTGACTCTGGCATAAAACCCGGAGGGACATAGCCGAATGCTTTGACACCCATAACGAAAACCGCAATCACCACCATGATGCTGGTTTTCTGGTTGTTGAGTACTTTGACTAGTACCTGATGGTAAAGCTTACTGACTCGTCCCGGCTTGGCATTGCTCTTCTTTGCATTGACTTTGATAAAGTCATGGCACAGTAACGGGGTAACGGTAATGGCCAACACCCAGCTCAAGAACATCGAGTATAGGATCACCCAAAACAGTGAACCTGCGTACTCTCCCATGTTTGATGGCGACAAGCCGATAGCACTGAAGGCACAGATCCCGACGATGGTTCCGCCAAGTAGCGGCCACTTGGTTTCCTCAACGATTTCAGCTGAAATCTTTTCGCGAATCTCTTTGCAATGGGCATTCGGGTTTTTCTGCAAGCGAGTCAGAATGCCATCGGTCACAACGATAGCATTATCAACCAACATACCCAGCGCAATGATAAGCGCACCCAGCGAGATACGCTGCATGGCGATGTCGTCAATCAGCATGACGATCAGAGTGCCAGCCACTGTCAGTACCAAAACAAAGCCGATGATAATACCGGTGCGCACCCCCATAAAGAGCAGCAAGACAACAAAGACAATGACAACTGCAGCAATCAAGTTATTGATGAAATCGGCGACAGACGCTTTTACCGATTCAGACTGAATCGACACATCATGTAGTTCAATGCCCACAGGTCGTTGGCTTTCCAGTTCGGCAATACGGGCTGTAACTGCATCACCCATTTCAACCACATTACCGCCAGCAACATTTGAGATCCCAAGGCCAATGGCTCGCATACCGTTGTAGCGCATCAGCACGGATGTTGGCTCTTGGTAGCCACGGGTAACCGTTGCAATATCACCAAGGCGCATAATGGTGTTGTTTTCACCGATACCGATCTGTAGGTTTTTCAGATCATCAAAGGTACGCACGCTTGAGGTCGGCACAACAGCAACGCGCATAGATTCAGTTTCCAGCGTACTTGCTACAGTGACCATATTTTGCTTTTGCAGCACTTGATAGACCTGCTCAGCAGAGAGGCCAAACTGCTCTAGGCGCGCACTGGCGATTTCGACAAAAATCGCTTCCTGCTTTTCTGCCATAGTGGTGGTTTTCGATACCCCTGGCACCAGTACCAGCTCCCGCCTTAGCTCATCAACATAGTCCTGCAATTGCTTGTCGGAGTAGCCTTCACCGGTTACCGCATAGAACTGGGCAAAAACATCTGCAAAATCATCGTTGACGATAGATGGTCCGGCTCCCGGTGGCAGTGAACGCTGGGCATCATTGATTTTCCTTCGCAGCTTATCCCAAACTTGCTGCAACTCGGCATCGGTTTTAGAGAAGCTGCGTTTGATTTCAACAGTGACTTCGGACATACCTTGCTTGGAGACCGATGTCACTTCATCCATTTCCTGTAATGACTGTACCGCTCCCTCGATAACATCAGTGACTTCATCTGCGACTTCTTGTGCAGTGGCACCTGTGTACGGCGTTACAATAACCGCTTGCCTGATCACAAACTCAGGGTCTTCAAAGCGGCCAAGCTTGAGGTAGCTGAGGTAGCCCCCGATCAAGGTCAGGGCAATCAAGACCCAAACACTGGTGCGTTTCGCTAATGTGTAGCGAGCGATATTCATTATTTAGCCTCCATCAGAGTGGGTCTTACCGTCATGTTTTCAGATAGGTTTGCTGTGCCGGCCACTACGATTTGTTCACCAACCTCTAAGTTGGCAGTGACTTCTACTCGGCTTCCTTTCAGCGTACCTGTTGTAATGAAGCGCTTTTCTAGTTGGTTATCACTGTTTACTACCCATAGGTATTGTTGGCCTTGGTTATCTGGGATCACGGCTGATAGTGGGACCGAAATAGAAGACGATAGTGTTTGATTGCCTTCACCCGGGACAATTCGAACCGTCATGCCAGGCAGAACCGTCGTGTCTTTTAGATCAACAAAACCCATTGTTACCTCGTAGGTTTGGGTAACTGGATCTGGCTTGGTTGAGTAGGTTTTTAAAGCCAGTTCAAACTGCTTGCCCGATAATGCTGGCACTTGTGCCATTACGTTGGTTTGCTGCTGATCACCGTTAAGCATTAGCCTTTCTGGGACATCGATGACCACCTCCATATTGGATAGGTTATGGAGAGACAATACTGCTTCATTTGCCTGTACCAACACATGGGTGTTGCGGTGCTTACGGCTGATCATGCCGTCGAACGGTGCAAGCAGACGCGTTTCTTCCAACCTACGCTCAGCTTCATCTAGACGGTGGTTGGCTAAACGGAAACGGACTTCGATTTCTTCAAGTTGGCTTTTCGAGATAGCTTGGCTAGATTCAAAAATTGATTTGGCACGCTGGTATTCTGTTTGGGTGTTGCGCATTTCAACACGAGCTGAGTTTAGGTTGGTTTCAGCGTCTTTAGGATCCAATTTAGCCAGTAGATCGCCTTTTTTAACCTCATCGCCTTCTTTAACCAATATCTCGACCAAGCGGCCTGATGAACGAAAAGAAAGGTCTGCTCGTTGCGCAGATTGAACAGTGCCGCTTAGGCTTAATTCTGACGTATTGGAAAAGGTGACAATTTCTGTCATCGCCGGGCGGACAACAGCAGCCTTTATTTCAGATTCTGGCTCTGCGTTACAACCTGTTAAAATTACGACGGATAGCGTTAGGCTAATCGCGACTTTCAATAGTTTGTAATTGGGCAAGGTTGGAAGTGTTAACTTCATTGCTGCTGTCTCCGGAATTAACTTTATTTATATAGAGGTTGTTTTCTATTAGCCGCTGCGTGTGAGATACGACTGTTTTGATGGGGCTTATGGTAAATAGCACCTTGTGATAACACTATGTTTAAGAGATATTCATTTTTGCAATATTGGATAGTATTGATTAGATTAGACTTTTCATGGCCACCTTAGTGTTTCCAGAACAGCCATTGTGGTATGAGTTAGGTACTAAAGATTGATCAGTAAGCCGAGAAGATAAGAGCTTAAATCGATTTTGTAGAGGGTTATGATGAGCAATGCCCAAAAAATAAACTCTGCGATGAATGTTAGCTTTGCCATACTGAATTCTCCCTTATTTCACGACTTAACATCAAAGCGGCATTATCTAGCAGAGATGTTTAACCAATATTGCAGGTTGTTTTTGCTTAAATGAATTTATATTGGTTTTCTAAGGGGATTATATTAAAAATAACAAGTGGCAACTATGGATATGAGATATTCATATTTGATGATGTTTTGAGGTTTGGGTATTACTCAGAAAAGTAATGGCTGCGTAGCAGAAAATAAATGCCCGCAGCCAAAAGAATATCTATAGTTGTTAATCCTCATTAATATCTTGAATATCAATCACCAGTTTCTCCCAGTTTCTCTGGTTTTCAATATCAAACTGGGCGCCTTGCTCATCGGCCCAAGTGAAGCGCTTGATAGCAGCGGTTTTGCTGGTGGCTTGGTATAGCCAATATGCTTCGGCTTTAAGTGCATCATCTATTGGCCTGTCGATAGACTCATAGACGGTTTGTTTACACGCATTGATAGATTCAGCTGGGAACTTGGCAATACGCTTGGCGAGGTTTTCAACATATTCGCCGATTTCATCAGGCTCGAGGGCTTTGTTGATAGTGCCGTAGGCTTCAGCTTCATCGGCATCGAAGTCTCGGGCACTGAGGATAATTTCCAGAGCCCGGCCTAATCCCGCCTGTCGAGCCATCCGCGAGGCACCGCCACCGCAAGGCAAGATACCCATAGCCACTTCCATTTGCATGAATTTGTATTTACCACGAGCGGCAAAGCGCATATCGCAGGCCAGTGCAAACTCATGGCCGCCACCTCGGGCATAGCCTTCAAGCTTGGCGATAGTTGCTTGAGGCAGTTTGCTTATGCGCTCCAACACGGATTGCAAATCGAGGAGTTTGGCGTCGTTACGGGCGACAGCATCTTTCGACATATCACGTAGAAGGTTGGTATCGTAATGGCAAACCCAGATTTCAGGATGGGCGGATTGGAACACAACGACTTTGACTTCTCGGTCACGTTCTAGCCGCAATGCCAGGCTGTTAAGGTCAGCGAGCATTTCCTGCCCCTGAACATTAACAGGCGGAAAATCTATGGTTACCCAGGCGATACCTTCCTCGACGTTGACGGTAAACGTCGTGAAATTCTTATATTCCATCGTGTTACTCCTCATCTCAGCATCCAATGTGGCAGTAAGTGTTTGAATCGAATGAATATCAGAATTGTGCAGCCAAGTGTGTTGAAAGAAGTTTCCTGCACAAATTAAAAATTAGGAGAGGAATGACTCTCAGTAAATTAGAGATAATGGAAAAGAGAATATTGGTTTTCTATATAATCGTCCGCAATGTGGCAGGGTAAATCAGGTAAACGCCATGTTGTATCAATAAATAATGGTTGCCCTTAGCGTACACTGACTTTTTTCTTTGGCCCATAGCCCATAGCCCATAGCCCATAGCCCATAGCCCATAGCCCATAGCCCAAATTATTGATGAGCCAGAACGATATCCTGAAAAAAATAGCCACCTTCACGTCGATTGAACAGGCGCTGGAGTACTTTGAAATTGACTTCGACAGTAAGTTTATCAATGAGTACCGCACCCAATTGGTCAAGCGCTTCAACGGCTACTTATTGATTTCAAAGCCGGATGATTGGTTCTCTGCCCGCCGGGCGTTGAAAAACGCCTACTGTAAGGTGCAAAGGGGGCGGCTGGATCCGCATACCCGATCTGCTTGTCGAGGCTGTACCTCTTGTCAGCGGCGGTAACCTTAGCGCTGAAGATGTGAAAAAGCCGAATCAGCAGGGGAATACTGATCCGGCTCTGGGTGATTAATATCCTGTTGCCAGATTTAGATTGGCACGACAAGGATATCAACAGGGGATTTATTGATTAGGTGTTTGGAGTAGGAAATGATTTTACTCCAGAAGTCATGGTGGTGACCGCAGATGATGAGCTCTACACCATTCTCTTGGATAATATCTTGTAGCTTACTACTCAAGTCACCGGTACCGATCAGGAAGTGCTTGATTGGATAATCGGTATTGGTATCAAAGGCCCTGAGTTGTTCCATTTTAGGCTCACCCAGAGGCGTTTCGTCTGGGGATTTTTTGATATCAATCAGCTCTGGGTAGATTTCCCCATGAGTACCGTCAATGTGGACAAAAGAGACCTCTGCATTGAGCAGCTTGGCTAGAAAAACAGCTCTATCAATTAGCACATTGGTTTCTTCGGATAGTTCCAGTGCCACTAGGATATGTTTGTATTTCATCACGACGCCCTCCTGCTGAATAGAAATACCCAATTCACTTCAAGGTCATTGGCTATAAACCCAGCATAGTTCGAGACAGAAAAAAATATTGTCGAAGATGTCTCAGAATAGCTAAAAGGCATATAATTTATTGATATGTAATACAATAATGCTGCCTTATGATATGCGATAAGTGTTCTGTATAAATGACTAATTTGACCTGCATTCCTACCTTTCCCAGATAGGCGGATCACCTATTTTCTCCAGTATGTAGTCAATAAAGACCCGTACTTTTGCTGGTAACACATTCGATTTTGGATAAACCAACCAAATAGCTGATTGGTCTGTTACTTCATAATTGGGCAGAACATGGACTAATGTACCGTCTTTCAGCTCATTGTGGACGCTCCAATAGGCATTCATGGAAATGCCTACGCCTGCCATGGTTGCTACCCGCATGGTAGAACCATCGTCGCAAATGACCCGACTCTTGGCTTGCTTGGGAGGGAATGAACACGTGGAGTGTTCGTGTTCTGTGGTCGGCAACTCTGTGGCCGTTAGTTCCCTTGCACTATCACGCATAAAAACTAATAACTGATGCTTGGTGAGATCATCGGGAGTTTGAGGTGCGCCGAATTGGGCAAGATACTCCGGTGAGGCGCACAGTATCCGCCTATCATCAGCCAGTTTTCTGGCCTTGAGGTTACTGTCTTCGATGGCATAGTTACGCAATGCGAGATCGAACCCTCCTTCAATTAGATTGACTTTGGTATCCGACATTTTTAGCTCGAGGTTGATGCCAGGATAGCGAGCAAGAAACTCAGGCAAAATCGGGGCGATATACAGTTGGCTAAATGTGCTGGTGGCAGCAAAGCGCAATGTCCCTGATATTTCCTTGGTGCTGTTGCTCAGTATGGCTCGGGCTGCATCTTCTTGTGCAATGATTTCCCGGGCAAAAGGCAGGAACTTAGCCCCTTCAGCCGAGAGAGCTACTTTGCGAGTAGAGCGGTGTAAAAGATCGGCCCCGATTTGGTGTTCGAGTTTTGCCAGCTTTGCCGAAGCGACGGCTGGAGCGAGGCCGAGTTGCCTTCCCGCTGCACTGATATTGAGTATGTCGGCAGCAAGGACAAACAACCGAATACCTTCAATATCCATACACCCTCGCAAAGTAAAAAGTCACAAATAGCCTCAACAGAAAAGAACCTGATGATAGGCACTTTTCTGTTGAGTTTAGGTGGTTCTGTTGGAGTAGATGTTATCAGTTCTAATATCCATTCAACCCAAGCTAAGGCTTATTGCTCTGCGAGCCAACTGGTGGGTGACACGCCTGTCACTTTGCGAAAAGCACGGGCAAAGCCAGAGCGGTTACTGTATCCCACCGCTTCGGCGACATAAGCTAGGGCTTTCCCTTTTTTGAGTAAGCTCTGTGCCAACTCCACTCGCCATCGCATTTGGTAGTCACCTGGTGTAGTACCGACAATAGATTTGAAAGACGCCATAAAAACGGTGCGCGACATCGCAGCTTCACTGGCAAGTTGTGTCATTGAGTATGTCTTTTCAGGCTCGTTATGGATTAACTCGAGCACTTTTGCCAATTTAGGGTGGGATAAGCCAGCAAGCATGCCCTCATCTAGCGTCTTTTGTTCGATACTTTGGCGGATGAGCAGGATCAGCAATATTTCACACAACCTGTCGATAATCAGTTTTTTACCCGCGCTTTGGGAAAAGGCCTCAGAGAAAAGCTGTTCAACAATAGCGGATAGGGGGCTGGTTTGATCCAGTGAGACTGCCATTAATGAGGGGAGGGCTGTAGTAAATAGGTTATCTGTCCCTGCGCCGTAGTCTACCGTGGCACACACGAGCTCAGTGCTGATTGCTTCACTGGGGAGAGTTGCAGGAAGTTTGCTTGCAGGGAGACTGAATGGATGGAGTGAATGTGCCGATGGCCGTGGGATGAAGACTAGGGTAGGTTTGTCGAATTGGTGATGCGTGTTGTGGACGTCGATTATCGTTAGCCCCCCGCGTTTTAGCAGGTGTAGGTGGCCCGTAGAGATGGCTGGGTCATCAAAGCGTGAAATACCGCAAAGCGTGCCCGTGTAGAAAACCCCTGCTTTTACCGAGAAGTGCTGCATCAGTTGGGAGAGGTGATCCATGGTATTTCCTTATTTACGCGCTGGGTTAAAACAATAATCCGTACTATTGGTATTAAGTATAGGACTCATGTACCCCTGTAGGTCGGTAGTTCCCGCTAGATTTACCTTACGCCCTTAAATCATGCGGAGAGTTACCATGACAACATATACCTCAACACTACGAAGCCTTTCAGCCGTTGCATTGCTGAGTTTTTCGATGACAGCGTTGGCAGCCGATATCGATATCAATGCTGATGAGAATGATCTGGCAATTAAAGGCTATGATCCCGTAGCTTATTTCACCGAGCAGCAAGCCAAGCTCGGAAAGAGTGATTACAGTGCGACTTACAAAGGAGCGACCTATCACTTTGCGAGTAAGGACAACCAGGAGCGCTTCGAAGCCAATCCTACGGAATACGCCCCTCAATACGGTGGCTACTGTGCTTTCGGTGTGGCTATGAACAAGAAGTTTGATACCGATCCTGAAGCCTGGAAAGTGGTAGATGGCAAGTTGTATCTCAATTTGGATAAATCGGTTCAAAAGCGCTGGCTAGAAGATACTGCAGGCTATATTGTCAGTGCAGATAGTAACTGGACCAATATCAAGCTGGTTGAAGCTGATAAGTTATAGCGAACTTATAACCTGTGATTGTTATTAATTATTACCTTTGTCACAGCATCAGTAGCAAGAGTTTGGGTAAGCTAGGTATTGTCTATAATCAAGTAGAGTTATAGGCAATACTGACCCTTGTTTATTTGTGAAGGAAAGCAAATATGACCTGCCAATCTGCTGTGGTGACGCCTGACATCACCTTGATGATGTCGGCATGGTTTAACCAAGACTTCCGCCTTTCTAACGACTTCCCTGTGTAGTCTCTTTGCTCGGGCATACCGGGCTATTTAATCCATGTAAACCGATGACACCAGTGTGGCTTCCACACCGTTGAGTTATTTGTATTTCGCTGCTGACAGCCGAATGTTGGTGGTAATTTGGAGTAAAGAGATGAAAAGGATCCCTGAACCATTCCGTATCAAGATGGTAGAACGTATTCGAATGACGGATGAAGAAGACCGTCGTCAGGCTTTAATCGAAGCGGGCTATAACCCCTTTATGTTACGTAGCGAAGATGTCTATATTGACCTGTTAACTGACTCGGGCACCGGGGCGATGAGTGACAACCAGTGGGCAGGGCTGATGATGGGGGACGAGTCTTACGCTGGTAGCCGCAACTATTACAATCTCTGTCAGGCGGTTAAGCATTTCTTCCGTTACGAACTTACCGTGCCAGCCCACCAGGGGAGGGGGGCCGAGCAAATACTATTCCCTTGCCTGATTGAAAGAATGCGCAGCATAAGGGGGGGATCAGAAGCGATTTTCTTGTCCAACTTCCACTTCGATACGACGGCAGGCCATATTGAAATGAGCGGTGGGAAAGCCATTAACTTGCTCGCTGAAAGTGCCTTCCATACCTCTACCTATGATGACTGGAAAGGTAACTTTGACCTTGAAAAACTGGCAGACGCGATTGAAAAATACGGTTCGACAAACATTGCCGCCATCATTACTACGGTGACCTGCAACAGCTCCGGTGGCCAACCGGTTGCGATGGAAAACATGCGGGCAGTGTATGAGCTGGCGCAGAAGAATGATATTCCGGTGGTGATTGATTCCGCCCGCTACTGTGAAAATGCATATTTCATCAAGCAGCGCGAAGCAGGCTATGCGGATAAATCTATTCTCGAGATCATCCGCGAGATGTATCAGTACGGCGATATCCTGACGATGTCGGCGAAAAAAGATCCCATGGTTAATATTGGGGGCCTTTGCTGTATCAAAGATCATGAGGACTTGTTCCAAGCAGTTAGAACCCGCTGTGTGCCGATGGAAGGCTTTGTTACCTACGGTGGTATGGCTGGGCGGGATATGGAAGCCTTGGCGCGAGGTCTCTATGAGGCGGCAGATGAAGACTTCCTCCATTACCGTATCAGCCAAGTGAAATACTTGGGCGATAGGTTGCGTGAGGGGGGAGTGCCTATCCAATACCCTACCGGTGGGCATGCAGTGTTTGTCGATGCCAAGAAAATGCTACCTCATATTCCCTCTCATCAATTTCCTGCCCATGCTTTGTGTAATGAGCTTTATTTGGAGTCTGGTGTGCGAGCAGTGGAAATCGGCTCGCTGCTAATGGGACGTGATCCGCAAACGGGTAAACAGAAAGAGACTGCATTGGAGCTGATGAGGCTGACGATCCCTCGCCGGGTTTATACCAATGATCACATGGATTATGTCGCTGATGCGCTTATCGCCGTTTACCAGCGGGCAAGTGAAATTCGTGGGTTGGAATTCGAATATGAGCCGCCGGTACTGCGCCACTTTACCGCAAGGCTTAAGCCTGCATCCGGCTAAATAAACAACTAAAAAAGCATCAATTAGGTGTGATAACCACCGTGAGTCATTGGCTTACGGTGGTTTTGACGTATCTCTAACCTAGCGATGACGCTGCGCCCACAATCCGCGCACTACAATAGCTACCAAGTTAAGTGAGAATGCTAACTAAGGAAATCAAGATGAAAAAGACCTTACTTGCACTGGTTGTGGCTGGCTTCGTACTGGCGGGATGTGATCAAAAAGCCACACCGGAATCCCCATCTCAAACAGAGACTGATGCTGCAGTGGTTGTTGAAAACCCAACCGAAGCGGGTGGCGCTTCAACCACAGAGACACCGGTGACTTTGCCAGAGGTTGAACAATCGGGAGCGGTCCCTACACAATTGCCAGAAATCACACAGCCTATTGCTGACTCGGCCCACAGCGCCCGCAATGCGCTTGATTGGAATGGAACGTACACCGGTATCCTGCCTTGTGCTGACTGCGAAGGTATCAAGACTGAGTTGGTGGTCAAAAAGGATGGCACCTTTAACCTGACCGAGGTGTACCTAGGCAAAGAAGACGGCACCTTTGAATATGAAGGTTCCTTCAACTGGAACAACGCAGGTAACACTATCGCACTACCGGGTGCTGGCGCTGATGTCGTTCAATACTTCGTTGGTGAGAACCAGTTGTTCCGCCTCGATAAAGAAGGCAACCGTGTAGAGGGTGAGCTGGCGAGCCACTATGTATTGCGTAAGCAGTAATTGATAGAGAAACAGCCACCGAAAGGTGGCTGTTTTGTACGTATCGAAAGCCTAGTCGACAAGCTCTACATCTGTTTTCGGCACACAGCAGCAGGCCAGTACCTTACCTGACTCCCTCTCGCCCGGAAGCAGGGCTGGTACATCAGGCTGATCCACCTCACCAGACTCCAACGTCATTTTGCACGCCCCGCAGAATCCGGCACGGCAACTGTTGGAGACATTGAGTCCAGCAGCTTCAGCTTGTTCAAGCAACGTCTTTTGGTTATCGCCACTGAATAAATTACCGTTGATGCTGATAGTAACCTCTTTGGTCTTATAGACCTCGCGAGTCAGTGGTCCAAATGCCTCTTGGTGGTACTGCGCTGCATCAAGACCGGCATTCAACAACAATGTTTTGGCATCATCCATGAAGCGGTTTGGCCCGCAGACAAATACCTGACGTTCGCCCAATGCTTCAAGCTTCTCAAGATGCGATGCTTCAAGACGGCCAGATAAGCCTTTCCATTTTTTGTCAGGTCGGCTAAGGGCAATCATTACCTTAAGTTGAGGGAATTGTTTCTCTAGGTTCTTCAGTTCCTCAAGATAAGGAATATCAGCTTGGGTACGGCATTGGTGATAGAAAATGACATCCCGCACCAGATCATGGTCGGCAAGATAGCGCAACATCGAAATCATTGGCGTGACACCACTTCCGGCAGAAAGCAACAATAGCTTGTCGGTGTGGTGGCCTAAATGGAAGCTACCATCTGGTTGTTGGGCCACTAAGGTGTCGCCGACTTGGAAATGGTCATGTAGCCAATTGGAAATCCTGCCATCGTCAACCCGCTTTACCGAGATCCCAAAACGGCCGGGACGAGAAGGGCTTGAGGATAGGGTATAGCGACGGGCAACATATTCACCGTTGATTTCGACCTGAATAGGAAGGTGTTGTCCCGGTTGGTAAGTTGGCAATACTTGCTGTTTAGCGGGTTCTAACCAAAACGTAGAGAAGTCTCGGGCAATCTCTTCACGCTCGACACAAGTCAAGGTAAGGGACTGAGTGCCGTTATCAGGGTAAACCTCTTTGGGTTTGGTTTCGAGCACCTCGACTTTATCTCCGGCTCTGATCAGGCCTTCATTAAGGGCAACGAGATTCTGGCCGAAGTACACCTCGCCACTGCCGTCTGAACGGAAAGAAGACAGCGTATTGAGTGGCTCTTTCAACTGGCTGAACTCGCCTGTTTTAGGATCAACCGTCGTCAGAATGCAGCGGGAACAAGGCTTCACGGATTCAAACTCCACTTCGCCAATTCGAATGCGTTTCCAACCGTCTTCAGCAAATGCTTCGGTGCCTGATACCACGAGGTTGGTGCGGAATTGATCCATGGTGTGGTGTTGTGGGCTTCTCGCGTTGAGTGCATCCAAAGATGCCTCACTGATGATAAGCATCGGGTAGCCGTCGGCAAAGCTGACATTTTGGCTGATCTTGGCTCTCACGCGCTGAGATTGCTCGCCAGTAAACAGAAGGTGTACGGGTTCTCCGATAATTTGGCTGAACCATTTATTCGCTTCTTCTGTGGTGAGGTAAGCATTGAAAGTGTCGCTCCATACGGTCGCTTCTGACTCCGCCATCGCAAAGTCGCTGTATTGAAGTTTCAATGATGGCTGCTCAGGATAGTTAAGCACCAAGCCATGGGGTAATAGTGCTGCCGACACTTTGACCAATTGCGGATGCTTCCTCGCCGTGATCATGCTGCCATCAGGTTTTGCCACCATGAAGCGTCGGTCAAAACTCAAGCCTTGTTGCTCTACCCAGGCATGCGATTGGCGAATACCAGCAATCGATTTAACGGGAAATACGTTGATTTGGCTCAACGTCGGATTTTTGGCTGGTTTGCTCACTATTTTCATCCTTGTATCGTTATTTTTTCTATGGATGCCTTCATTCTACCAAATAGTTTTTTGTCACGGTGCAAAATTCGTTAACAGTCATTCCCATAATAATTCAGCGATAAAGTTGAAAAGAGCGGCATGCCTCAAAATTCCGCTTTGTGAATTTATACTTATTTACAATATTAGCGTTTATGGCTGTGAACTTTATGAAGTTTTGGAAGAAATAGGTTTGTTCGGTCGTTCATAATATCTGGAAAATAAAAATGTAACCAAAGAGGGAGCTATGAACCTACTTCGCCATTATGGGGTAAGAGCCAAATTATTGGCATTGATTGCCTTTGCAGCCATTTTAATGCTTTTTAATACCGTTTTTCAGGCTAATGGGAGCTATCAGAGCGATATTCAAGACCGTAAAGAGTCTATGCAGGAACAAGTGAAAGCCGCTATTTCCTTAGTGCAGTATTATTCGGATAAATACCCATTAGATCAGGAACTGGCACAACAGGAAGCCAAATCAGCTTTGTCTGCTATGCGCTTTGATGGCGATAACTATTTTTGGGTGATTGCGACCGATAATTCTCTCGTGATGCACCCACTTCGTCGACAGCAGGAAGGGCAATCGATGCAAGCCGTGACGGATGCATCGGGCAAACAGCATTGGCTGGAAATGACGACTATTGCTCGTCGCTCTGGTGCTGGATTTTTGGATTATGCTTGGATAGCGCCGAGTGGTGAAGTTTCTGAGAAAATCTCCTATGTCGAGAACTTTGCCAAGTGGGGGTGGGTTGTTGGTACCGGCGTTCACCTCTTGGATATCGAGGAACGTTTCTTTGACGGGATTGTGTTTCAGTCAGGGGTAAGTTTGGTGTTTGTTGCACTCTTGGTTGGGCTAGGTTTTTGGATAAGTAATGACATCAGCCAGCCGATCCAGTTATTGACCGAAAGGGTCCGTAAATTGGAGCAGGGGGATCTCACGCAAAACTTCTCTATGGATCGCAAGGATGAAATCGGTCAGATTGCAGATGCCTTGCATCAAGCTACGTCTGCAATGCGTACGACATTGCAAGCCGCTAGCCATAATGCCCAGCAATCAGTGAGCATGGCCGGGACTATTGCCGCTGCAAGCGAGCAATGTGCTCAATCAATTACAGAGCAGAACCAGCAACTTGCCCAGTTGGCTACTGCGATGGAAGAGATGAGCGCCACGATCAGTGATGTTGCACAGAATGCCGAAACAGTTTCGAGCTCTACCGCGGAAATTAATGCCCAAGTTGAAGCGAGCAACCAGCGTATGCTGCAGGCAATGTCAGCGATTCACAATGTTTCCGAAGGTATCGCAAATTCTGATTTGCGAGTGGGTGAACTGAAGCACGGTGTGGAAGAGATTGGCAATGTCACCCAAGTTATCCAAGGTGTCTCAGAGCAAACAAACCTGCTAGCGCTTAATGCGGCGATTGAAGCCGCCCGAGCCGGTGAGCAGGGGCGTGGCTTCGCTGTCGTAGCTGACGAGGTGCGCAACCTTGCCAGTCGAACCCAGCAGTCAACTATCGAGATCCAAGAAACCATTGATAGGCTTACCGAGAGTACACTTAATACCGTTCAATCAATGGCGGAAAGCACCGAGCAAACACAATACAGCGTTCAACATACCGAGCAGGTTCAAAATGAACTTAATCGCATTGCCGGCTTGGTGACAGAAGCAAATGATATGATCATGCAGGTTGCTACTGCTGCAGAGCAACAAGGCACGGTAACCGAAGAGGTGAACAATACGGTTAACCTGATCCATACTGCGACCGATGATATCAACAAGGCTGCCCAGCACTTGGCTTCTGAAAGCCAGTCATTAAGTGAAGCTGCTGCGACACTGGGTGATCAGCTTAAGCAGTTTAAAGTGTAAATTTCTCAGGTTCGAAATGGCTTCAAACATAAAACCACAAGCTTAGCTTGTGGTTTTTTTTGAATGGCAGTTAGGAGTTACTTGGTTAGGGCTTGATTTAACCACTGATCAAACTGGCCTTTTGGTAAGGCACCATTGATGGTATCGACCATCTGGCCATTTTTGAACACCATCACTGTTGGGATACTGCGGATACGGTATTGGCCGGCTAATGCCTGCTGGGCTTCAGTATCAATTTTGACAAAGCGGACTTCGCCATTTCTTTCTTTGGCAATATCTTCGAAAATAGGTGCGAAACCAATACAAGGGTTACACCACGGGGCCCAGAAGTCGACGACAACAGGCTTATCACCTTGGATAAGAGAGAGGAAATTGTCAGCAGTACCTTCAATTGGCATACCGTCTAGCAAGCGATCTTTACAGGCACCGCAGGTTGCGATCTCGTTCACTCGCTCCGTAGGAATACGATTCATCGCTTTGCAGTGAGGACAGCGGGTAGTCATTGTTGTCATATTCGGGTTCCAGTAAGTATTATTTCTTACTAATTTAACGACTACCCAAGTAATAGCAAAGCCGGATTAACAGATTCTATTGATAGAAATAATCTATCGATTAGGTTTACCATCTAATTTGATGGTCGATTATCGTTATCGGTTATTAATCAATGGGTATATCCCCTAGTGGATTAGCCCTAGTTCTTTTGCTTCCTCGATAGTTAGGCCGCTGGCACGAATATCTCGAAGCATCTCAATGCGACGGCGCGCTTCTGCCTGTTGGCGTTTGTTTTGGGAGATGTGTGAAGCCGTTTCGTCTTTGAAATCCCACTTTGAAGACACATCAGAAATTTCATTGTGATCGATAGAATTGATAGACACATTAACCTCCTAAAGAACCCCTGCGTCGAAATCAACTTATCTTTATCAAACGATTTTGCTGACGTTAAGACGTTAAAATCGACTTTGTGACACATCCCAAAATTGTGCAAAAACTATGAAAACTTGCTTTTCTCCACACCCAAACAGGGGTAATGTTGAAGGTTCCACCCCAGTGAAAAATCACGTTGTCAGATCACTTTTTCAAAGACCTAATATTCCCTCTTTGACACAGCAATTTTATGCCTATTGGTAGAGTGATAATTAATCACTCAAGTGGTTGTTTATTATTATCTTTGTAGATGGATTGCATGAATCGTTGATAACTTGGTCAATTGGTTTTACCAAGGGTTTACAGCGGTCGGAATATCCCATAATATTCACCGCACTTACGGAGAGATGGCTGAGTGGTTGAAAGCACCGGTCTTGAAAACCGGCATACGTTAATAGCGTATCTAGGGTTCAAATCCCTATCTCTCC
>NZ_JACSOF010000126.1:0-18988 GCF_014349205.1 Photobacterium sp. BZF1 | reverse complement strand
TTGCTATATTTCATGAGATTTTAAAGGCAGATATGCGTTATAAGCTGTTGAAGTCCTCGCATTAGCAGAATGTTTTGAGAAAACAGCATTAATGTTGAAACAAGTTTGCCGTCTGGAATTTTTTGGGTTTATAGACGTTAATTATCAATGTACCGTCACTTTTTTGACGGGCATAAAATTAAAATAAGATCGACGAAGATTTATGACAGGGAGAGTTCAGACAGACAAAACGTTTGTAACTTTCTTAATAGATTAAGGTGAAGCTGTGATTTGGGTTAGTTGTAGCCACTTCGATAAAGTGGCAGAAGCGAAAGAAAACCTTAAGATGTCACATGATGTGGTGGACGTCTCACCTTTTGAGCTGTTATCAACCATGACAGGTCAGGAGCTGATCTTCCTCGAGGTCATAGACTCAACGTCGAATGGTTTTGAATTACTGCAGTCGGTGAAAAGCCGTTTTCCGCAAACGAAAGTCGTGGTGGTCTACCATAGCCTAGATGCCGATCTTGCACTTAATGTGCTGCGTGCTGGTGGTGAGGATGTCATTGCGTCTAATGCGACCAAACAAGAGATTGATGCTTGCTTTAGCCGACTACACACTCACAATGTGGTCGCAGAGCCTGTACAAGGTTTTGAGCAGCGTGAACTCTCTATACGGCCAGCGCTGAAGATTATTGATGAGAACATCAGCTCTCCGTTGAGGGAAGAAGATCTTGCCAATGCTTGTCATTACTCGCCAACGTACTTTTCACGATTGTTCCATAACGTAATGGGTGTCACGCTCAAACAGTACATTATCAAGAAACGGTTGGATTTAGCCTGTGGGCTTTTGAGCTCAGATCGGGAGAAGATCTCCCAGATTGCCCATTCAGCAGGCTTTAAAGACGTTTCCTATTTTTCTCGGGTATTTAAAAAGCATATGGGCTGCTCACCGGGTGAGTTCAGGATGCGAAAACACAACTTACATACCTGAGTAATCAACCTAAAATGACTAAATAACAACCTGTTAATAACATTAATAGGTTGTTTTTGCTTTTATTGAGTTAGAACCCTCAACTTCTCCTTCCTAAAGCCGATAATATTACCTGCTTTTATGAATCAATAAGGTTTATTGTTCCTTGCTATCGATAAAAACTAAAGGGGCAAATTACTTTTAGCAAGGTATGCGTTTGTCTGCATATAATAAAAGTGGGATGTTAGTTCAAAAAAGATGCTTGCGGTAAGAATGGAATGACGACGTATTTCGATATTTTAGGAGTTAAAAAGAATACGCCTCTGGCTGATGTAAAGCGACGTTATAAGTTGCTTTCTAGCCGATGCCACCCCGATAAAGGGGGCTCCAAGTCAATTATGCAGATGCTCAGCCAAGCCTATGAAAAGGTAATGACGGGTCATGGCAATGAAGAAGCGGTTCATGTGGTTTACCTTAAGTCTAATGAGCAGACAGTGATATGGAAGAAAAAGTGTCAGCAACTTGAAGAGCAATTTACAGATCTTAAGCAACAAAATGAAGAATTAGAAAGAAAGCTGGCGGCTGCTCGTGAAGAGCTTAAACAGAAAACAACACCATCTGATGACGAAAAAAACTATAAACAGATGATGGAAGAAGATATGCAAGCTTTGCGGAGGGAAAACCGCCGCCTGCAGTCAAAAGTGGATGGTCTTCGTCTTGAAAAACGAAGTGATAGTAAGGAGATCACCAAGTCAGAGCTTCCTGGCCAGTTTGTAGCGGCGTCACAGAAACTCACGCCTTTGGTTGCCAGTCAGATTAAAGCGATTGGCAGAAGTCGTTATTGGGCGCGTTTAGCGGTGCTGGCGATACCCGTTGCTTTAGTGTGGATAGCGATGGGGCCAGGTAAAGAGCCATTGATGAATGTGTGGAACAGCCTTAATCCGCCCCCGCAAAAAGTGAATAAACCGTCTATGCGTCTGCTTCACCATGACCCAAGTGTCAATGAAGAAGATGAAAATATGAAAACGGCGTTGGCGGAAAGTCCTGAGTCTGTTGAAAAGAAAGTTGTGCCTGTTATCCAACTGAGCAATGAAGTGGGTATTTGGCAATTAATGAAATTTGCCAACACGGCTAATTATTACATTAGCGTGCGCAGTGAAAAGGGATCGTATGTGATCAAAAGCTGTAATGGTGATTTTCAATATTATAAAAATACCTTGCAGCGTTCGGGGCGGATGGCCGCCAACCTCATTTATGCCCGGGACGAACGACATTTTGAAATCTACGATATTCCCTATGGTAACGGCTCATTTGCACATAATTGGGCCAAGAGTAAGAGCTTGCTGATCAATAACGAATACTTCCCGAATAAGAATTTCGCCGCTTCTTACAGCAACCTGCAACAGCATTGCCAATAGCGGAAAGCCAGCACAACAGGCGAACCTGATGTGCTGGCTTGTTCCTATCAATCTCACTACAAGTTAATGAGTCGTGGCACTACTTAGCTCGACGTTGCGAACGGCTAACGGCTTGAATTTGACCGCTAGCTTGAATGCGGCAGGGACAAAGTAAAACGAGACTAGGGTTGTGAGCAGGGTACCGCCAGCGATAGCGACAGCGAATGGTGGCCAGAAGCCGCCTCCTGCAAGGATCAAAGGCATGAAACCACCGATAGTCGTAATGGTTGTCGAGGTGATGTGGCGGGTACAACTCATCACGGCGGTAACAATGGCATCAAGGTTACCTTCGCTGGCTTCAGGGCAGCTCTTGAGTTCGGCCAAAATCACGATGGCGGCATTGATAGCAAGGCCGACCAGACCCAGTAAGCCAATAATGACAGTGAAGCCAAACGGATAGCCGAAGGCTGCCACCGACAACAGACCCAACCCTGCCGATAGAATACCGACAAAGAAGATCACCAAGCTCAACCGGAATGAATTGAAAGACAGCACCACGACCATGATCAATAGAGTGATCACCATAGTCAGGTTGGCCATCAGATTGCCAACTGATTCATTTCGTTCTGCCGACTCACCACCAAACTCAATGCTATAGCCACTAGGTATGCTTGCCTGGTATTTCTCCAGTTCTGCTTGAAAGTGGACCAAAGCTGTTTGCGGCAGCACACCGGCCCGGATATAGCCTTCAATCACGTTAACCCGTTGGCCATTGCGTCGCGGGATAGCACCCCTGCTTGGCGTTAGTGATAAATCGGCTATCGCGAATACAGGCAAACCCATCAAGTCGCTCTCGGATTTCACCGGAAGCGGTAGGCTGCTCAATTGACTCATATTTTCCCGGCTATCATCACTGACCCTAACACGCACAGGAATAGATTCGGTTGCTTCGATAATACTGCCGCTCAGCCGTCCGGTGAAGGTAGCTTGGAGTAGGTCAGCAAAATCTTTAAGGGTCAGTCCGCTTAGCTGGCTCGCCTCTTCGTTGACGTTTAGCCATACCTTAGGCGTACCCGGTTGTAGGGTCTCTCGGGTGTGGGTAACGTTAGGCGTGCTAGCCATGATAAGGCGGATATCTTCACCAATGGCTTTAAGCCTGTCTAAATTCGGGCCATACAGTCGCACTTCCAACGGCGCATTGAAGGGGGGACCCTGTTCAAGCTTGCGTACTAGGATTTGTGCATTAGGCATTTGCTGATCAAGCTCCGCCTGCAGGTCAGGGATCATGGCATTGGCAAGATCGAAATCACGGACTTTGACCATGGCTTGGGCAAAGTAAGGGGCACCTTGTTGACGGCTAACCAGGTTGTAGTAAAACGATGGGAAATTACCGCCGACAACCCAACTTACCCGTTCCACGCCTTCATATTCTGCCATGATTGCATCAACCTGCTTGGTGGCTTCCGAGGTTGCGAAGATGCTGGATTGAGGGGGCAAGAACACCTGGATTTCGAACATATCCCTATCTGATGGTGGGAAGAACTGTTCCGTTAAGGTTGTCGCTGCCCAAAAACCGGTGAAAGGCAGGATACAGACTAAACCAGCAGTGATCAGCGGGTGTTTGATGGCATAAAGAATTGAGCCTTCAAAACGTTTGCTCACCGCAGGTACAACGATACCGGTATGGTACCAGCGTTGACCCTGATTGTTCGAAGGCAATAACCGCGAAGCAAAACCGGCGACCAGTGTATGTGAGATTAAGTAAGAGCCAATCAGCGAGAAGCAAACGGTAATTGCGATAGCACCGACGAATTCGCCGGCAGGGCCAGGCATCAGGAATATCGGTGCAAAGGCCAATACCGTGGTTAATGTCGAGCCAAGCAACGGGATCCACAAGTGGCGGATAGCCTGCATAGCAGCTTCAATTTTGGCTTTGCCTTGCTGGCGATAATGTTGAATGGTATCAACCATTACAATCGCATTGTCGACCATGATACCCAGCGCAACAATCAAGCCGGTGACTGACATTTGATTGATAGGAAGCCCTGTGAATTTCATCATCGACAAAGTGACTAGGCTGGTAAGTGGCAGGGAAATGGCAACAATGATCGCCGAGCGGATCCCTAATGTGAGCAGCAATACGACCAAGATGATCGAAAAGCCGAGCAGCAAACTTTGGTTAAGATCGGACAGGCGGGTTTCTGTATAGCTTTGCTGTTCAAAAATCACATTAACCGACACATTGGAAGGCAATTGTTGCCGGTATTGATCCAACAGCCGGTTCATCCGATCAGTCCACTGATCGACACGCAGTGTAGGTTGCATCCGGGCAGCAACAATGATCGCAGGCTTACCGTTTATAACCCCGATTTCAGAAGGAGGGGAAGCGGCAGTGCGTTCTACTTCGGCAATATCTTCGATACGGATTAAGAACCCGTTGTCATCCATTGCAATAGGGACACGACGGACCCTGTCGAGGGTATCCAACGAGTCTGAAACTTCTAAGGCAAAGCGGTTATTACCATTGACCAACTCACCGGCTGAGTTTTTGGCATCTGCTTGGTCTATCGCTTGTGATAATGAGATTGCTGAGCGTCCAAGGGCGCTGGTTGCAGCAGGATCAAGTGTGACTTGAATTTCTTCATCAGGCAGGCCGTATACATCAACAAACTCCACACCACTCATGATTCGCATGCGGTTGCCAAGTTCAATGGCGTAGCGGCGTAAAGTCAGTAGATCTGGCTGGCTTTCACCTTGCCAGGTCAATGCCGTGATCATGGTGAAGGCATAGCCATGCTCGTTTTGTAAATCGGGTACAGACGATCCTGCGGGCAATGAAGGCGTAACATCAGACAGTTTATCCCGGGTTCTCGACCATACGGGTTCAGAGTCGGTGATCTCGTCATTGAGCTCTACTCGGATGACGGAAATACCAGGCCGGGATACAGAAGAGAGTTCTTTGATCTCTTCTAACTGGCGCAGTTCGGTTTCGATCTTCTCGGTGATCAATGCTTCAACCCGCTCGGCCGTCGCCCCAGGGAAATGGGTGATGATGCTGGCATGGCGGTTGTGGATCACCGGGTCCTCGGCCCTTGGTAATGTGCTAAGCGCAGAAAAGCCTGCAACGACCAAAAGCACAATGGCCAATACCAATAGGCGGGTATTGCTGATTATGGCTTCCATCTTCATAGCGCGGCCTCATCGCGGTTAGTCAATGGAAGTGGTAACTTTTTTACCGGTTGAACTGCCTGACCGGGGACAAGGCGGTGAAGCCCGTCTGAAATCAAACGCTCTCCGGATGATAGTGCGCCAGTGACATAAGCATACTCAGCGTTAGCATGTAGAACCTGGATGGAGCGGCGCTCTACAATATGCTGGTTGTCCTCATCGCTCATCACAAAGACATTCCAAACACCACGAAGGCCATCTGTCATTGCAGAGAGTGGGATCCAATAACCGGGTTTGTCATGTACATCGCTAAACTGCAGGTAGGCCAGTTGGCCGTCAATGACCTCGGCATATTCTGGCAGGGCAAATCGCAGCTTCACTGTACGAGAGCCGCTGTCTACGCGAGCACCTGGGTTCAGCAAGGTGACAGGGTAACTGTCAGGGCCAACACGCAACTGCCAATCGCTATGGCTTATGAGCTTACCAAGCTGTTTGGCAGGTATACCGATATGGGCTTCTTTGCTGGTGGAAGCGAGGAGGGTAAGTGTCGGTGAACCGGTGTTAATTACATCCCCTTTGGAAACGAACCTTGCGCTGACAGTACCATCGTAAGGGGCGTACACTGTCGACTTATCTTGCCTTAACTGGTTGGCAGCCAATGAGGCTGTTAGCTGTCGGTAGTTAGCCCTTAGCGCATTACGTTGGCTGTTGAGGGCATCAATTTCAGAATCCGCACTGAAGCCTTTTTTCTTCAATGATTGCTGGCGTTTTAAGTTCGCCTCGACCAAGTCCAGTTGAGCGGTGATTTGTGACTGCTGGGCGCGAAGCTCATCGGCTTGGGTGATCAAAAGTTGAGTATCTAAAACGAGAAGAGGCTCACCCGCATTGACGCTGTCACCAACATCGACCAATATCCGAGCGACTTTACCGCCTAGCTCGACACCTAAATTGGCCTGTTGCCCAGCTTGAACCATTCCGACGTACTCACGTTCGACGCTGTAGTGATCGGAAGGGTCTAACGTGAGCGTATTTACACTCAGTAACTGATTAAATTGCTGGTCTGGTGGTGATGTACTCGAGGTGTTACACCCAGCTAGCAATGCGGAACCTATCACGATACCGGCTACTGTTATCCTTTTCATCTTGCCCTGCCTTAAGTTACTAAACTAGACTGTCCAGTCCATATGTTTAAAAAATATACCATCTAAACTAGACTGTCCAGTTTGATTGTATTAAAACTACTATAGAGTTGTTAATTAAGGGTGAGCGTGTGTTAACTGCCAGAAGTGCCCAGAAAAGGGAACAAATTTTAAAGGCCGCAACGGATCTGTTTTGTGAGCAAGGATATGGGATAAGCATGGAGGCTATTGCCGTAAGGGCGCAGGTTTCTAAGCAGACGGTTTATTCGCATTTCAAAACCAAAGATGATCTGTTTGATACCTGTATCCGTGCCAAATGCACGGCAAACCAACTTGATATCAGTTTGTTGGATGACCCAAGAGAGCCAGAACAAGTGCTTGTAGAGTTTGCTTGGCGATTCCAGAACATGTTATTGAGCGAAGAGGCTTTGAATACCTACAAAACGGCTGTCAGGCAAAGTGATACCCATCCCGATTTGGCCAAGGTATACCTCAATGCCGGGCCGAGAAACACCACTGAAATGGTGGCGGGGTATCTTGGCCAATTGATAGCAAAAGGGATCTTAAGGTCTGATCTGAACTGTGCCGATGCCGCTTTGCAATTCTTGCTGATGTGCCACGGGAAAGTGGTGTATTGGGCTTATCTTGGTCAGGAAAGCCAAGAGACAGAGCAAGAACGCCGTGAGTACCTAAGAACATGTGTCTCAATGTTTTTACAAGGCTATAAAAGTTCTACAGCTTAAATTTGCCAAAACAAATTACTGCTATCTTTATAGATAACTTTGTTAATAGTCAGAGGCATCTATGAAGGCATGGTACATCAAAAGTGTAGCGCTAATTGTTTGTATTTTGATGGCATTGCTTTCTGGAGTGACCCATGCAGCAAAAAGCCGCCTGACAGAGATCCTAGATAGAGGCACACTCCGGGTAGGAACAACAGGAGACTGGAGCCCGATGACCATGCGGGATCCTGCCACAAATTTTTACCGTGGCTTTGACATTGATATCACCACCGAGCTCGCCAAGGATTTGGGCGTGACGGTGGAGTACGTGCCGACAACATGGAAGAAGTTGGTCAACGGTGTCGTTACAGACAAATACGACATGACGGGTAGTGCCTCATTGAACATGCACCGCGCCAGATTGGCCGGATACAGTGATACCTATTACCACCTTGCCTTTGTCCCGGTGGTGACCAAAGCCAATGCCAAACGCTTTAGTAAGTGGAGTGATTTCAATGCATCTTCCGTCATCCTGACCACGACGGCGGGAACGGTGCAGCAAAGCCTTGTTGAAGAACTTCTGCCCAACGCGAGAAAGCACGCCAGCGAGAATGCCAAACTAACCCATCAATACCTGCTTGATAATAAAACGACAGCCATTGTGACCTCGAATATCGAAGCGGCGACTTTGGTTAAACGCTATCCACAACTTAGCGTGGCCAAAGTCGACGGTATGCGTTTACCAACGCCGATAGCGATGTTGTTACCCAAAGAAGATCAGGTGTGGATCAATTACGTCAATCACTGGATCGAGTTAAAGCAGACTCAGGGCTTTTTTGATCGTGTGGCGAAAAAATGGGGCTTAGTTGAATTGGATGTGAAATAAGGGGTTAGCTCACCACTACTTTGCTAGCAGGTATTAATCTTTACCCAGCCAGCGTGCTATTCCAGCGCCAACAAATGTCATCACTATGATGAATAAACTAACTCCAGCGATCCCTGTTTGTCCAACTCTAAATGCGATATCGACTGCTGATCCGAACATATTCATTTGTGTTTCCTTTTTACCTTAGGTAGGGCAAGTAATAGCTTTTTAAATGGGGCTGTAATTATATGCCCAACACTTAATGCAGCGGCAATAGTACATTGGAAAATCACAATGCCAGCCAAGGCCTTAGATAGGGCAATAACAGTTGTTAAAATATTAACTATATTCATTTGCTTACCTCGTGAATATCTCGTTGCGGACACAAAAGGTTTTCATTCTGTGCTATACCGTCTATGACCCATCATAGCCCTAGTAGCCAACAAGGATTACCCCTCCAGCCGTCTGGTTTCAGTACTATTCCGTCAACAGGAGCGTTGTTCAGTCGACGTTTAGTACTATTACTAAATGTCACGTAATGTGTTTTTTCAATATCAGGCTGCGGTTTTACGAGAAAACTAACAGCCAGCAAAGGTTGCTGGCTGTTGTTTAGAGGAAGGATTAACTTGCAGTGACTTGGGCCGTTTTTTGGCTGCTATGCCACTTCGACAGCAGGAACACCAAGCCGGCCTGGGCAATAAGGGCTATTGCCAATACGACAGGGCTTTGCATCAAACCGGCTGCGATGAAGCTGACTAAGGCGATTGAGCCATTGAGTAGGGCATAAGGCAATTGGGTTCTGAAGTGCTCGAACTGATCACACCCGGAGCCTGTCGATGACAAGATGGTGGTTTCAGATATCGGCGAGCAGTGGTCACCGAACAAGCCACCAGATAGCACCGCACCAATACATGCATACAGTGGGGCATCAATAGCAATGGCTGTCGGGATCACCAAAGGCATCATAATGGCAAAGGTGCCCCATGATGATCCTGTTGCGAAAGAAATAATTGCGGCTAACAAGAAGGCGACAGCAGGGACCAACCAGTAAGGAAAGCCTGCCTGAGCTTGCTCGGCAATGTAGGCCGCAGTGCCCAATTCTTTGCCCACGCTGCTGAGTGTCCACGCCAAGATAAGGACAATGGCGACTTGCATCATGTTACCCATGCCTTTGAGGTATACGCTGATGCCGTCATTGAGTTTGCGTACTCCATAAAACGCCATTAATGAAATTAAGGTAATGGCTGCAAAGAAGTAGGCACTGGAAAGGGCAGCTCGAAATACAGAGCCTGACACTTGCTTGAATGGGAAGCCCAGCGGTGCCAGCATCATGATCAGTACCAATGCCATAACGATCAATGGCGCGAACACAAAAGAGGCTTTTGCATTTTTATGCGTGAAGGTGTTGAGGGTTTCGCTGCTGGCTCCGGTAATAATACCTTGCTGCGCTTTTTGTTCGGCGATCGCCATCGGACCGAAATCCAGCTTTTTGAATGCTACCAGAGGTACGATGAATATGGCCAAAAATGCGTAGAACTGGAAAGGAATCGCCTTGACGAAGGCTTCCCAGTCAGTAACGGCGACATCCAGGGCGGTGAACTCTTTTTGCAGCAAGCCCATGATATAAACCCCCCAACCGATAAAGGGGGTGAGTATCGCGACTGGGGACGAAGTGGAGTCAATAATGAAGGCCAACTTTTGGCGTGACAGCTTTAACTTGTCAAACAACGGGCGGAACACCGGACCGACAATGAGTGGTGTACCCAAGTCCGAGAAGAAAATAAAAATCCCTCCAAACCATGAAGATAGCTGGGCACGGCATTTGGTGCTCACCCAGTGGGTGACCTTGGCGGCAAAAGCCTGGCCACCACCGGATTGTTCCATCAAAGCAACAAAGCCACCAATAAACACCAACAGGACGATGACGCCGGCGTTATAGCTGTCGGTGAGCTGTGGAACAAGGTAGTCCTTAACCAAGGTACCGAAAGTATCGAGTGGCGCAATGCCGTTCAGCATCACGACGCCGCTAAATACACCGCCAAACAAACCGATAACAACGTTTCGTGTAGTGAGGGATAAAGCGAGGGTAATAATAATAGGGATAAGTGAGGTTATGTCGGGTTGGGGCATGTCGCGTTCCTTAGCTGTACATCCAAAATCAAAAAAGGCTGGGTGAATATCAATGATTATATTGTGAATATATATACAAAGTACTTGCATGTATAGCGTGTTAAAGAAGGTTTTGCTCTTTTTTATGGATAATTTAGATATCTTTGCTCAAAAGATAACCGCTGGCTTCTTTTGCCACAGGGTTTTGATGTTTACATCAACAGCTTATTGCAATATAAGTGTCATATAGTGTCGTTAGGATGCACGGGTGTCTTGGAGGTCAGACGACTGAAAAGAACAGCTAAATAAACAAGGAGAAACATGGATTTATCAAGCTACAAGGGTATCATTTTCGATATGGACGGTACGTTGGTCGACTCAATGCCAGCGCACCTGGAAGCATGGGAGAAAACCTGTGCCATTCACGAGATACCTTTTGATCGCGATTGGTTCTATAACCTAGGTGGTATGCCTAGCGTTCGCATTGCCAATGAGATCAACCGAAGCTTTCGCCAAAATTTCGATACAGAGCGCTTGGCGAATACCAAGTACAAGTTTTACGATGAAATTGCCCACAAGGGTGAAGTGATTGAACCTGTTTATCAGGTCTTGCTCGATAACAAGGGAAGCAAGAAAGTGGCAGTGGGAACGGGGAGCCGTCTGTTCAACGCCGAGCCGCTATTAGATCAAACAGGTATCTTGCCGATGCTCGATGCACTGGTTACCGCTGATGATGTGGTTAACCACAAGCCGAATCCAGATACTTTCTTGGAAGCTGCCAAGCGTATCGGTGTTGCTCCGCAAGATTGTGTGGTCTTTGAAGATACAGAACTTGGCAAGAAGGCTGCACTGGCAGCCGGTATGGATTGCTACCTAGTCGTGGATGGTAAAATCACTACATTGACCAAGGCGTCTCGCTAATTGGCCAATCCGAAAAGCCCCTAGTTAATTACGGCTATTAAGGGTATTCTTCACCGCATCGTTTGAATACCCTGTTATCGCTATGAATCAACCGTCAAAACCTGCCTCAGATACCACATCATCAGCAGTTAGAGAGCCTTCAAACTCAAAGCCGCGAAAACATTCGGCTCAAGATGAGCAGTTTGGTATGTCCGAAACACGTTTCTGGATACAGCGCCTCAGCAAAACAGCCATCAGGGCTATGCATATTCTTGGTATTGCTGGCAGTGCTGGTGGCATTTTATATGGTGTCGAGAAGTCGTTGTGGTTGCACTGGTGGATAATGGCAATGGTAACTGGCGTGATCATGACTGTGTTGGAAATTCGTCAATCTCGATTATGGCTTATCCAACTTAAAGGCGTGCTGACGTTTGTTAAACTCGGTCTATTAGGCAGTTTTTTTATTATCCCACACCATAAACCCGAATTGTTCATCACCATCCTTGTGATGTCAGTTGTGATTGCCCATGGTCCAGCGGGATTGCGCCATTACTCCATTTGGCACCGCCGACGTATCGATGAACCGAAAGGCAAAAAAAGACAAATTAACGGATAATTTTGTCAATCTAATAGGTAAAAAGCCTTTTATACAAGAATTGAGACACAGTTAGCAGCAAGACGCACTACACTGATTATTGGGCATTTACCAAATATGTGTGTAGGAGACCGGTTGTGAAAAATTTACTGCTTGTGACTTTTTTACCCCTGGTAATAGCAGGATGTACCAAAACTGTTGACCAGCGTGCTGATGAATTTGTCGAAGCTAGCTTTACCTTGTGCGGCTCCAAAGTTCAGTCATACGCCCAAGGCGATGACGGAAAGCTCCGGGTCGTTTGTGAAAATAACAGCTATTTTTCGGTCAAAGACCAAGAGACTCTGGCTTATATGCATGAGTTAAATGGAGCTTACTGCCGAGGTAAAGGCTTCTCCTCTTTCCATGAGCGCAGTCGTTATTTCACCTTTACCTGTATGGGCGAGAAGTCGTTCAATATTCCCAAATAGCCTGCCCTAGAAAACAGGTTATTTGCCTAACAGTTGGTAGAGCCGTTGCGGTCTGCCACCTGTTTTGTAATTCAAAACTAGCTTTATCATCCCCTCTGTTTCCAAAAACTCTAGGTAACGGCGGGCGGTGACCCTGCTGACATTCATCTTCCTGCCAATGTCTTCGGCTGAAAAATCCTGCAATTGCTCTGTGACTAATATCTGCTTCAAGCTCGCTAAGGTTGTCGCATCGATCCCTTTGGGAGTATTGCGAACCGGGGCGGCCGTTGATTTACGGAACAATTGGTCAATATCGTTTTGATCGACGGTGGCTGCCGTTGCTAAAGTTAGGCGGTAGTTCAAATAATCATCCAAAGCCTGGTTGACCCGTGACATACGGATCGGCTTCACTAAATAATCCATTACACCCAGTTGTACAGCTTGCTCGACGGTAGCGGCTTCCCGCTCAGCAGTGGTCATGATAAAACTGCAGGCCACATTCTGGCTGCGGAGCTCGCGGATAAAGGCCAAACCATTTCCGTCGGGTAGGGTAATGTCCACGAACACCAAATCTGGCTTGAACGCCTCAAACTGCATGATGGCTTCGGCATAGCTTTCACTAACAGCGACTACTGTAAACTGTGGATGCTGATTAATGGTTGATTCAAGGGTATAGCTGGCACGGATGTCATCTTCCAGTACCATCACCGTTGTCTTTGTCATAGGCGTGTCGTTATTTGTTTGTCTAAGTACAGGCTAAACAAGGTGGTATCTTGTTCCGTACGTTCCCAGTCGATACTACCATGGAAGTAATCGACCAATTGGTTGACGAGGTACAGGCCAACCCCATTTTGCTGGTCATCTTGCTTGCTGCTGACCCCGAACTCGAGAATCGAATCGCTGATCTCATCAGGCACACCGGCTCCAGAATCCTGCACCTCAATGATGATGTGCTGGTTACGATCGCTTAGGTAGAGCTGGATCTCTGCAGGCTTTTGATTGCGGTTTTGCCAAGCTGCCAGTAGGGCATTGTCGATAAGATTACCGATGATGGTGACCAGCTTTTCTGATGCCGCTTTTTCGTAGCTCGACAGGCAGGTATCTTCATCTAGGGTAAAAGTGACACCGAGATCTGAAGCTTTGTTGAACTTAGCCATCAACAGACCAGCAATAGCACTGTCATTCACTGAAGTGACAATGCTGCGGATAATCGATTGGTAGCTATCGGTTTCCTGCTGGATAAAGTCGACCGCTTTATCGAAGTTACCGAGCTGTAGCATCCCTGACAATACATTGAGCTTGTTGGAATACTCATGGGTTTTGCTGCGCAGTAACTCGGCATAGTTTTTCAGATAGACGATTTCGCGTTCAAGTTCATCCTGATTCAGGTTGGCATAAAACACAATCACATGGCCGCGGATCCCTTTATTGTGCTTGATAGGGTAGATATCTGCACGGTAGGTATGCTTGCCAATGTTGAAGTTACCTTGGTGAAAGCTGTCACTCTCTGCTAATACAAGGTGACTCAATGTCACAGAGAATGAAGATAACTGTTGGTTGATATAATCATGTGGTCCCAGCTTGCCCATTGAGATCATCTTACTGGCACTGTGATTCATGGTGGTAATACAGTGGTTGTTATTAATGGCAATGATCCCGTCGCGAATGCTGTTGAGGATCATCTCTCGTTCACGGAACTTATGAACGATAATCTCCGGTTCATAATCGAGAAAAGTGCGCTTCATCTTGAACACGAAGGTGCCTGTGATCGTGACGCCAATCAGGTAAACAATTGCTATCAGCCCGGCAATTTTGCCAAACTGCTCCATCAAAATACCAACACTGCGATCATACATGTACCCGATATTGACCACGCCGATGATCTGGCCGTTATCTGTGATGGGGGAAAAATTACGAATTGCCTTACCCAGTGTACCTGAGGCGACATTGGTGTGGTCTATGCCTTGGTTAAGCGATGGGTAGATATCGTCACCGTTAAAATGCAGGCCAATTTTGTCGACATCAGGGTGGGTTAAACGTAAGGCCTGCTGATCGGTGACAACGATAAATGAAGCATCGGTTTTGCCCCGAATATCCTCGATATATTGCTGTAGCTCAAACGACAGGTGGTTGTTTTTGGCCTTGACCGCTTCAATCACAACGGGATCATGAGCCAGCACCCGAGCTAACTCCAGGCCCCTTTCCTCAATACCGTTAATGTGTGCATTCTGCAGCAGGTAAAAGATAAAGGTCGTCACGACAACAACGATAGAAGAGGTTGTCGCAAGCGTTGTAAGGGCGAGGTAGCTCTTGAGTTTCATTGAACGGGTAGTCTGGCTAAGCACTGGATTTGGCACGGATTATAACTGCAATGGTGGAGAGAATACTGTGCTAGATATCTTTTATCTAACCTGTTTATAGATAAATGGCTCAAAACAAATATTGAGGAAATGGAAAATGCCGGGCTGCACAGCAACCCCAGCATTCATTCACACAAATTGGTGTTATTTGAGTAACTCAATAATCATGGTGGCTAGTATCAACATGAAGGCACCGCCGATACGGGAGGAGATCTGGGCAAACGGCATCAGCTCCATACGCTTACTGGCTGCCAGTACTGCCACATCACCCGTACCGCCCATGTTTGCCATACAAAGGCCAGCGGTAATAGACGCTTCAATAGGGTTGAAGCCCATTAAGCGGCCAATGATCGCTGTACCTACAATCGCACCTAGAACCGTGGCGAAAACCATAAGAAAGTAAACTAGGCTTAGCGATTCGATGATTTGGTTAAGATCGGTATAGGCCACGCCGATACCAACAAGTAGGGCAGGAGTTAGGTTATCGACGACAAACTTGTACCAGCCGTGTGCTGCGCGCTCAAGTTCGCGAGGCATCAAGCCAGCGACTTTAACTAATGCGACGAAGATGATCATTAACGCGTAAGTGTGCATGCTGATAACGCTGCTTAGCATTGAGCCGACGAAGTACATGGTGATAGCCAATAGCGCGCCCACACCCAGTACATTGATTGAAATTGGCTGCTCTTCTACTTCTTCTTGCTTCTCTTCGACTTTGCCACGCATAAGTTGGCCATTACCAGTTAGAGAAGGGAAGAACTTGCCGACTTTATCCAAAAGGCCCGCCATTACAATCGCAATTGCGTTACCAATCGCCAGTGCTGGAACCATCTTTGACAGCAGCATTTCCGCAGACATACCGGTATTGCCCGACATGATCTCAACCAGAGGTACCGCGCCTGCACCCATGCCGCCGCCCATGATAGGTAGGGCAATCAGCATGACAGATTCCATAAAGCCGTGGCCCAATGCTGCGCCAACAACGCCAGCGAACAAGAAAGCACAAGCGACTCCACCCAAAATAACCGGGATGTACTTAAGCGCGGCTTTCTTCAATACATTGGTGTCCATGCCCAAAATCGAACCGGTGACCAAACTGGCAATAAAGAAAGACAAAAAGCCACCGCCTTTGACGAAGGTAGTAATTGTCTCGGTCGTTTCTTGTGGAAGCAGGCCACTGTGGAAAATGTAAGAAGAGCCAAAAATGATAACAATGGCACCGCCACCAAAGAACTGGTTAACGATAGGGGTTTTATCACCAGCGACATTCAAGATATAGCCGACGACAGCCATTACGCCGATAGCGCCGATGATACCTGTTGGCATATGGTTTTGCGCAGTAGCTAGCAGGATCACTGCCGCTGATAGCGCAAAAATCACATTCATCATGCGCTTGTCGCTTTGGGTTATGGTGTTATTGGAAAACATAATTCACCTGTTGTACGTGTTGTTGTGGTTTGGGCGTAGTCTAACAACATGTACAAGCAGGAAAATTGAAGAGGATGTTTATGTAACTATCTAGTGCTTTTGTAACTTTTGTTCACGGCTCGGTGTTTAGAAACAAAAAACCGCCCAATCGGACGGTTTAGTCGAAGTGATTCTTTCGCCAGCGTGTTAGCTTTTTGGCGTGCGGTATCCAGGGGCGAGCGTAGCGCTGTTAACCTGATACAAGGCCTGCGGGTTCGCCAGTGCCAGTTGGTATCCGACATACTCATGCAAGTGACCATCTTCACTGCAATCGACTTCCCATTTCCTCAAGAGATATCCGGCAAGGGCAGCGCGAACCTCGATAACCAACTTGCCATCAGTTATTTCATAATCCATCACAATCGCTTCAGGATTGTCTAGGCGAGGGTGGGGGACAAGTTCGACCTCGATATATTTCTGCCATTGGCGGTCGGCTTCGATACGCTCATCTGCGGTTGGCTCTTCATCGAGGATAGCCACCGTCTTAACACGGTTACACACCACATCCATGAATTGGTTGTTCTTGCGATCATAAGAGCGAACGTGCCAGCGGTTGCCTGAATCAACAAGACTATGTGGAGCGATTACACGTCGGCCTTTGCCGCTGGAAGTAGAAATATATTCAATTTCCAACAGTTTATTGCGATAAATCCCTTCACATAAAGCAGCCATGGTTTTAGTTCGTGGCACCGTCAGCGAAGTTGGGGATTCACAATGGATAGGAAAGTCCTGATGCCCCGAGAAACCATCACCGTAGCCAAGCGAAATAGTAGCCAGTGTTTTCTTCAGATCCAGGGTAAACACAGGGGCGAAGTTTGGTTGCTTGTAGTATTTCTTAGAGCGCATATCCAACTTAAGGTTTTCCGGTGCAATCTCTTTGTACAGCGCAAAATCTCGAGTGGTAGCTGCATGGCCCACGGCAAAGCGGTCAATTAGATCTTTACGCGTGACCTCACCAAGGAAGTAAAGGGCGAAGTCGATGAAGGCCAGCCGTTCACGTTGTGCCGAGCCAACGGCATTGAGCTTAGTCTCGACATCCATGTGTGATACTCCAGCAGTGTTGTATGAGGTCATGTGTATTTATCCAGTACTTTGGCTTGCCCCTAATATATACCGAAAATCAGTAGAAGCAAGACTATTTATAAAGATAACAGTCGATTGAAGAAAGTTAGCCGAATAAAATCAATTACATAATCAAATGCAGTAATATACTGTGCAAATCAACAGGTTTACATAATCAAAATCAGTAGATAAAGTAATTGTACTTGTTTTGAGTAGTTGTATAAATTTGTGGTTGCTCCTCTGGAAGTGGTATAAATAATCGATCGGTGACAGAATTGTGCTTTTGTTTGAGTGAATTAAAAGCAAACGAGTCATTACTCTAAAGTCCACAAAATTTTAGTGGTGATTTTTTGCTTTTTATGTGGACAATACTGCGCTGACACATAATTTTACAGATGAATTAAGTTGCTGATCCTGAAAACAAGGTAGAAAAGGCTGCAAGCCTTGCTAGTTCTGACAATACGAATAAAGGTGCTCGACCGTGAACTTGACAAGACATCAATTAAAGCAAGCTTATGTATCGCTGAACAATGGGGCGGTATGTTTGGACGACCATCTGGCTCAAGGTGTGCTGGTGTACGTTGAGGGATTGATGATCAGCGAAGGGATCGAACGAGATTGCTACCTGAGCCTGGATACGCTCACCAAAGTCAGCGCCAAGATCCGAATGGGCTCGGTGATGCCAATTGATTTCTTCGGCGTCAACGAAAGCGCCTGTGATTCAGACAACTTCAAGCCTATCAGCCTTAAAGTGTGTGAGTCGGTAATGCTCGATGACGGCGAAACCAGCCGCCGCTGGAAAACCCTGGCCAACTTTGCACAGAGTGATGTCGCTATCGCATTAGAAGTCCTGCTGCTTGTCATCAGCGAACTGTCAGAACTTGAAGACTACTGCGCAGGGGACTGCGTGCCAGCGGGGATGTTGGGGGAGTTTAATCGCTTTCAAAACCTACAGGTTGAAAGTCGATATAGCGCATAAGCTAACAATCGTAGCCTGATACTCAAGAATGTAATAATGATAATCATCACTTTAACTTGTTAATACATAAGTTAAAGTGATGGTTGTGAATCTGCACGCCAACACAAAATAGCCATTCTATGCAAAAGAACTTTTACCATAACAATGCTTCCCAGTTAGCCAGCGATTATCAAAAGCTCGCTTTTGAAGATGTCCATGCCAGTTGGGAACCACATTGGCCGATTGCTGATGATACGGGAAAGCAACCCCGTGTATTAGATATTGGTGCGGGTAGTGGTCGTGACGCATTATGGTTTGCCGAAAATGGTTGTGAAGTTTACGCCGTTGAGCCAGCACAAGCGCTTAGAACTATTGGTAAGCAGCATACCCAGTCAACAGAAGTCGTCTGGCTTGATGATATTCTGCCTGAGCTGAAAAAAGTTATTTCTCTCGGTATCCGCTTTGATTACATCTTGCTCTCTGCAGTCTGGATGCACATTCCGCGATCAGAACGTAATCGCGCCTTCCGTAAATTAAGTAACCTGCTTGCCCCCAACGGTAAACTCATTATCACTTTGCGCCATGGTGATTTTGATGATGGCCGTGTTAACCACGGTGTCAGCGCAGAAGAGATTGAACAGTTAGCCAAAGAGCGAGCACTCCATGTTTGCCTTAAAACAGAGCTAAATAAAGATGCAATGGGGCGCAACAGTGTTCAGTGGCAAACAATGGTTTTAAGCAAACCTGAATCAATAAGTCAAAGTATTGAATAACCGATTGTTTCGGATTTATCCAACATTTGGCAGTAGATTCATTTTATTCAATTTGTGTTATATCTTTTTATAGGG
>NZ_JACSOF010000125.1:0-19000 GCF_014349205.1 Photobacterium sp. BZF1 | reverse complement strand
GGTATTTCTTAGCGCCAAACAATTAGCGATAAAGTATCTCCAAGGAAAAAGCCAACAAGCACACAAAATTAGACATCCTAGCCTCGCTAAGGTGACAAATTAGTTGTGTCGATATAATTTAGCTATGAGGAAGTAATGGATTACATATTCTCATTGGTGTTATTTGCCGTCGTCTCATCCGCGACACCAGGCCCCAATAACATATTAGTGATGACATCCGGCCTTAACTTTGGCGTTAAGAAAAGCTTACCCGTATTGTGCGGAATATGCGTTGGCTTTTCTTTCATGTTATTGCTCGTCGGGTTTGGTTTCGGCCAGGTATTTGAAATTTTCCCCCGCTTACATACTCTTATTAAAGTCTCCGGTGTGCTGTACCTCCTTTATTTAGCCTGGCTAATTTCCAGCTCTAGCGACGGGTTAAACGCCAAAGAACAATCACAACCACTGACCTTTATTAATGGTGCCTTGTTCCAATGGGTAAATGCCAAAGCCTGGGTGGTGGCAACCGGTGCTATTGCCGCGTTCACCGTCTCAGGACATGAGTTTACTTTGCAAACCTTGATGTTGGCAGGCACATTCTTGATTGTCTCATTCCCTTGTGTTGGTATATGGCTGTACTTCGGCTCATGGCTCAAACGGTATTTGAACAATGATGCCCACCGCAAGTGGTTCAATTTATCCATGTCCGGTTTATTAATACTCTCTATACTGCCAGTGATCAGCGAACTCTTGCAGCAATTAGGCTAATACTCTCGAGCAAGGATAATATTGTGTACCAACTCTATTACTACCCCAATAATGCCAGCCTAGCCCCACATTTTTTACTGCACCATATGGGGCTGGACTATGAATTGTTACTGGTCGACAAAAAGTCCAATTCACAGAAATCTCCGGAATATCTAAAACTCAACCCAGCAGGCCGGATACCTACCTTGGTTGAGAACAGCACTGTCCTTTTTGAAAGCCCGGCCATCTGTATTCATTTATGTGAACAACACCCAGAACATGGCTTGCTCCCTGACATTGGCAGCCCGTTAAGACCACTGTTTTTCCAGTGGTTAACCTATCTCAACAATACCCTGCAAGCCGAGCTAATGGTTCGCTACTACCCGCACCGCCATACCAATGATGAAAGTACTATTTCCAATGTGATTGCCGCACAAGACGATCGTATCGCCGAAGCATTAGCGGTGATAGACAACCAGTTGGCCAGCAATACTTACTTGCTAGGTGATAGCCTCACGGCCTGCGATTTTTTCTTGTTCATGCTGGCCGAGTGGTCATTGCCGATAAAGAAATCCCCGCTTCATTTCACTCATCTAGCGGCTTATCTCAAACGGATGTCTCAGCACCCAACCATTCAAGCGGTCAGCGAATTAGAAGATATCGATCTCACGCCATTTCAGTGACGTATCAGGTAATATACCCGCCTAATACCCGTTACAGAGATAGAGAGTACATGGCTGAGAAATTTATGCTCCGCGCCCTTGAGCTATCACAGCAAGCATTGCCAGAGTGCCAGCCCAACCCACCGGTTGGCTGCGTGCTGGTAAAAGATGACCGCATCGTCGCCGAAGGCCATACCCAGAAGATAGGTGGCAACCATGCCGAGGTCGAGGCACTCATTGCCTATATAGCCACTGGAGCAGATACATTCGAGGGCGTCAGTGCTTATGTCACTTTGGAGCCTTGCTCTTTTGTCGGCCGCACACCGGCCTGTGCCAAGACACTGGCCGAAGCCGGAATAAAGCATGTTGTGGTTGCCATGCTCGACCCTGATCCGAGAAACAGCGGAAAGGGGATCGCTATCCTAGAACAAGCCGGAGTCAGGGTTGAAGTGGGATTATGCCGTGATCAGGTCAGCCAATTTCTGGGCCCCTACCTTGGCAAATCTTGATTTGGCACTTAGCGAGAAATCACAGTCGCAAACTCCTTGGCAAAATCGCGGAAGTTACGTGGCTTATTCCCTGTTACCTTCTCGACGGTATCGGTGACCTCGGTGTAATGCCCCTCGCCAAACCAAGCCATGATTTCGGCCAGTTTTTCAGCCGACCAGTCATCCATACCCGCCCCTTTCAGCGCTGCTTCGGCATCAGCCTGGCTGACAGCAACATAATCAATTTGCTTACCTGACACCTCGCTCAAAATGGCGGCTTGCTCTGCAAAGGTCAGGGCTTCAGGGCCGGAAACCAGATAGGTTTGGTTTTCGTGGCCATCTCGGGTCAACGCCGTCACTATCACAGCCGCCACATCGCGGATATCAATCACGCTCTGCTTGGCCTGTTTCAGTGGCAAGAAGAATTTGCCCATGCTGTTAATGGTCGCAAGACTGCCATATAGGTTCTGGAAGAACGAGTTAGGCTGCACTATGGTATAGGCAATTCCCGAGCCTTTAACCAGATCATCTGTCGCTACATGGGTACGGATAATTTCTGATCCCGCATCTGCCTTGGCGCCCATGCCAGACAGTTTCACAATTTGTCTGACACCCGCGGCTTTAGCCGCTGCGACGACATTTTCAATCCACTGGACATTGTTGGGGTGAGCGGGCATGGCCACATAGATTTTACCAACCCCTTCCATTGCCGATACCAGGGATGCCGTATCGTCAAAGCTACCAATACGAACTTGCTCGGTGCGCAGGTCAAGTTTGCCTGCCGCCTCGCTGCTGCGTGCCAAAATACCAAAATCAGCTTTTGCTTGTGCCAACTGTCTTACAACTTCTGACCCCGTGTTACCCGTTGCGCCCAATACCAAGATATCCATTTTGACCTCTGTGTTGTCATTGCCTTGCGATGGATACAATATAGTTAATTCCATTAGTGTTGATTAGCCTGTTAAATTGAGTTTTACTATCCCAAATACGGGATGAAGGCCATCACCATGAAAGACATCTCTGCATTACCGCTTTTTGCCAAGGTAGTTGAACTCAATAGCTTTGTCGAAGCGGCCAGGCAACTCAATGTGCCGACCACCACGGTGAGCCGCAAAATCCAGCAACTTGAACAAGAGCTAGGGGCCAAGCTGCTCAACCGCTCAACCCGCTCGCTGTCGCTGACGGAATTAGGCCAACAGGTCCTGCCCAAGGCACAGCTGATCGCCGATACGGTTTCCGAGCTCTGTATTGAAGCCGAAGAGATGGCAAACCTTCCGGTAGGCACCCTCACCATTACCGCGCCTAGGGCACTGAGCCAAGATTTGTTAGCTCCTATGCTGGCAGCCTTCCATCGCAAATATCCCACGATCAATATCAACCTCAGCTCATCGAACCGTTTTCAGGATTTGACCAAGCAAAATATCGATTTTGCCTTCAGGCTCGGCCCGCTGCATGACTCCTCGCTGATGGCATTGACCCTCTCCCCGGTTAAATATGTGCTGGGTGCCAGCAAGTGCTTTATCGCCCGATACGGTAAGCCGACACACCCACTCGAGCTATACCAACTACCTTGTATACGCAATCATGTCGAAGGGTACTTTCTGCCCTGGCGTTTCGCCAAAAACGGTGAGCATGTCGATGTCAGCGAAACCACCACCTTGGTTTCCGACGATCTCAATGTCACTAAAGAGTTAGCACTCAACGGGGCTGGCATCGGTTACCTGCCCATCTCGCTGTTCAGGCATGAGCACCAGCAGGGCGAGATGGAGTTCCTGCTCGACGACTGGGTCCCACAGGATAAATCCATGCTGCTCGTCTATCCGGACAAGAAGTACCTCCCACTGAAATCGCAATTGTTTATTGAGTTTATGCGTGAGCAAAGAGAAGTGTTTCGGCAGGCTTTAAGTGGGCAACTGCAGTAAGAGACAATAAAAAAGCACCTGAATAAATCAGGTGCTCTTTATGTGGTTGCGCCGGTTTCTGGTTATCGAGTTAAGCTACCTGATCCAAGTCGAAAGAGGCCTCAATCAATTTCTTGGTGTACTCATTTTGCGGGTTGTGAAATATTTCTTCGGCGGCCCCTTCCTCCATAACTTCACCGCGCTGCATCACCATCACCCTATCTGACAGAGCCTTCACCACTGACAGATCATGGCTGATAAACAGGTAACCTATGTTGTAACGCTTCTGCAAGTCTTTGAGTAGGTCAATCACCGTGAGTTGCACCGATCGGTCCAGCGCCGATGTCGGCTCATCTAGCAATATGAATGACGGCTTCAAGATCAGGGCACGGGCAATGGCAATACGCTGACGCTGGCCGCCCGAAAACTCATGCGGATAGCGGTTGATGGAAGCAGGGTCGAGGCGGACCTCTGTCAGCACCTCGCGGGCCCGTTGCATCCGCTCGGCTTTGCCAAGTTCCGGTTGGTGGACAGTCAGGCCCTCGGTAATAATTTCACCGATAGTCATGCGCGGAGATAGCGAACCATAAGGGTCTTGGAATACTACCTGCACGTCTTTTTTGAGCTCGAAACGTGCTTTTTCACTGAGTAGGCCAAGATCTTGACCTTTGAATTGGATTTTTCCGGTAGATGGCAGCAAACCAACCAGTGCCCGACCCAGTGTGGATTTGCCAGAGCCCGACTCCCCGACGATGCCAAGTGTTTCACCCTGTTTGAGTTCGAGTGATATCCCTTTCACCGCCTCGAAGTATTCATTGCGACTGGCCATGAAATGGGGCTTTATCAGGAATCGAACCCGAATATCATCGGCTTTGATTAACTCCGGGGCCAACTCTTGTACCGGGTCTTTGGCGCCTTTTGGCACCGCATCGATCAACATTTTGGTATAGCTATGCTCAGGGGCTGCAAACAACTGTTCGGTCGTCCCTTCCTCGACCAACTCTCCCTTGCACATTACCACCACCCGATCAGCAAAATGTTTCACCACGCCTAGGTCGTGGGTAATAAACAAAATTGCCATTCCCATTTTGGCCTGGATCTCCTTCATCAAATCCAGTACCTCTGCCTGTACCGTCACATCCAGCGCCGTGGTGGGTTCATCGGCAATCAGGATATCCGGCTCATTGATCAATGCCATCGCAATCATGATACGCTGCAACTGGCCGCCCGAAAATTCATGGGGAAACTTTTCGTATGCCTGTTGCGGGTTTGGCAAATGTACCAACTCAAACAACTCAAGCACCTTTTGCTTGGCTTGCTTCTTACTCACCGGACGATGGCTGAGGATCGCCTCGGCGACCTGGATACCAACCCGCATATAAGGGTTGAGGGAGGTCATCGGCTCTTGGAAAATCATGCTGATACGATCGCCACGGATGCGCTGCATCTGAGCTTCGGTCAAATCAAGTACCGAATCCCCTTCGAAGTAAATGGCAGAGTCCGGGTGAACAATGGCGTTGTCCGGCAGCAGCTTCATCAGAGCATTGGTCGATACTGATTTACCCGAGCCGGACTCCCCTACAATAGAAAGGGTTTCGCCGGCTTTGAGTTCAAAGCTGACATTCTTTACTGCATCGACGATACCATCATTTGTCTTAAAGCTGACAGAGAGGTTGTTCACCGAAAGAATGGAGTTAACGGTCATCACATATCCTTGTGGTTTTGGATTAATTATAGAGTAGCGGGCTACCTGGCTCTGAGCCGCCGAACGAATGAAGGTAGGAAAATTTTTGGTGGGCACGGGTAACTTGGTTAAATTCCAACATCCACTGGTCATTGCGCTGGGCACTACAGAATGCTGCCATGTGCGAATACAACTCTTCGACCTGTTTGCTGAGAACGCTTCTCACACGCTCCACCAATTCGTGCTGCTCCAATTGCAGGAATTGAAGGAAGGCATAAGTCTGGTTGAGGACTTGGAACGCTTCTTGGTGGGCACCCTGTTTGTTGAGGATCTCGGAGTTGGCTATGCTGGTATCACGCAATCCGCCAAGGAGGCAGGCGAATTGGCAGGGTTTGGTACCTTGGTGCTCAAGGGCAAGGGAAATATGCCCCGGCAAATGGCTCAATACATCATCATAGAGTCGATGGGCTTCAGGCCAATGCCCTTGTGCCATCAACTCTTCCGCTTTCAAATATCTTACCCAGCACTGTTCAAGATTCACAATACGCACCTACAAAATCCCATTTGCTTGGGATATTAAATGCAATTAATTATCAATTGCAAGTGAGTATTGTTTTCACTTTGGCAAATTGTAGACCTTCTAGCGTTTTCTCGTTTATCCGCAGCGCTTCAAACTGCGGATGCGCGCCAAGTAGTTGATGCCCAGCCAACCGTTAGCTCCTACAAGAGCGATCTGTGCCGTCTTCAGAGTTAGCATCGAACCTTGAATCGAAATACTTAGCTTCGATAAAGTCCTGGATATGCTCGGGCAATACCGGTCCATAGTTTCCAAGGCTGCATCGGCATAATTCCAGACATTCTCGCTCTTCAGTTACCTCCTCCATTTCGTCATGTGAAGCCTGCTCGAAACGCTGCAGATTATAGAAAAACCATACTAACCATATTACAAAAAATACAATTAAAATCATTTATTTAAACCTAGCTCGCTGAATCTGTAAACAAGGATAAACCCTCGAACAAACCCAGAGTCAACACCCTTTTGGTGTATCAGGTCATCGCTTTATGGCTTAGGCAAAATGGCTGGAAATATGAGGTTGAAGAAGAGGAAATACATCAAGAGGAACTGAAAACAGGCAAAAAAATAGCGCTCCGTCCTAGAGCGCTGTTAGACAAGGCAAAGCTTAAGTTAGGAAGTAGATTGTTATAATAAGTCAGTTCAGGGTAGCCACTTGAGGAACGGCTATCTTGATTGATGGAGGCATTATATGATCAGCCATCTTGTAATACAATATACTCAAAGCGCGTGATTACTAAACCCACCAAAAATCACCAATATCTTTGCTGTAACGTGACCTAGATCTCATTTGCAACTCAAAAACCAACCAATTAATAATACAAAAGCCCTGATACACGTTATGCGTCAGGGCTTATATACTTAAGCTGCCTCAGGGCGCAGTGAGCCTACATCTTGAAGTCGCTTGGGTATAAACGTAAAAAAGCCGGGCGAGCCCGGCTTTCCATTAATCACTTAGTAAGTGTTAGTTATAGCTGAGCGTATGGACCTTCCCAGCTGAAGGTCTCGCCAGCAAAGCTGACTTCGTGCTTGCCATCTTGCAGGCCACCAGTTTGGTTAGATACCGCATAAGTCAGTACCTGACTGTCAACAAGGTGCAGGCGAACAACAGAAGCCACATCATCCATACCAACCACTTCAACGCGCTCTACTTTACCGCGAGCATCAACCGATGCTTCTACCGCTTCATTGAAGTAACCGTGCGTTTCCAGCACGTTGGCAAAAAGATGAGATTTCGCTTTCTGGCGCAATACGAACATTGGCTCAGAACGTAGGTTGAAATCAGGATCGTTGGCACCCAGGCGGCCGAAGATCACTTCACCCTTGTCACCCGCAGAGCTCACCAAGCTGTAGTAGCTGTTGTCATGCAGCCAGCTTACCAGCGTGCTGCCTGAGACTTCGCCCTGGGCAACCTGCCAGATGTGCTGGTAGCCATCGCTTTCGCCCATTGGCTTCAAGCTAGCATTTGCCTGGTAGTCGAAATCGGTACGGATGATCTGGCCCGTATGGTGTACAGGGAAGTCATACTCGTGCTCGTCATCAGAGATCAAACGGTATAGGTCGATGATCAATGGGCTTTCGATACCGTCAACTTTCGCCAGTAGCACGCTACGCTGCATATCAACACCAGCGTAGTATTCGCGTACGATGCCGCTCATGCCCTGGAAGTCTTCGTTGTCAGTTTTGAAGAAGTGCAGTTCACCGTGACGAGATTCAGCCAGCGCAGTGTTGAATTCGTTCTGGGTCTTGCGATCAACAACCACAGTATTATGAGCAATAGTTTGCTTACAGTAGCTCTTGTTCTCTGGAATGTAGCGGCCACCGAATTTAGGCTCAACATTAACCCAGCGACCGAAACCGTAGTCATGCAGGGTTTCGTGGCCTTTGTTGAATACGCTTAGGTGCAGGCCGTCGTAGTGACCGTGATCCAGTGCCGAGTGGTACTGGTGATCAGAACCGTGCTGGCCGAACCATAGCAATGCCATGGTATCTTGGTCTTTGCTGTCACGGTGACGCATGATAGTCAGGCCACCCTTGTCGCCATTAGGACCATCTGTCACAAACAAGCTACCCCAGTTAAATGCCGGGATAGTCTCTTCTTTTGCTACCGCGTCAGACAGTTTCTTACCTGAGATATGTACCCACACATCTTTCTGGTGAGCAGCCATCGCTAGTAGGTTGGCGTCTTCTTCGTAACGGCCGAAACAAGCACTAGTCGTGATCAGAACACCTTCATCGTTGATGTCGATGGTCTTGGACGAGTCATTCAAAGCCGGTAGCGTACCGTCAGGGAAAGCCGTTGACATTACTGCATAGCTGGTTGTTTTAATCACACCGTCTTTATGGGCGAAAATACCCACTTCTGGTTGGCGACGCTCAATGGCTTCAGCAAACAGCTGAATTGGGCGCAGCGAGAAACGGTGGTAGTAAGGACCTTCCATGTAGTAGCCGTCTGGCGAGAACAGTTGGGAAAGCTGGGCCAGGAAACCACCACTTACGCTATCGCCTTTCAGGCCGTAAAGCGCCTTATCAACGATTTCTTGGTTCTGGATAGCGTAACCACAGATACCCACACCGGCTACAGCCCATAGGCCGTGGTTGTGGATGATATCGAAGTCGTGGGCGTAAGTGTCAACAAACATATCAGCCATGATCTGGAACAGATCGTTTTCGATCAGGCGACGCTCATCATCAGACAGCGTGTGGTGGATACAGCTATACGCACAAGAAGCGTAAAGCATCCACATGTTCTCGTTCAGAGTCTGGTGGAAGATACGGCCAGGGTGGTTACTGTCTAGGCTGACGTTCAGCTCCAGCTTAGGGTAAACCTCTGCGTATGCCACCAACAGGTTGCGGATGTAATCACGGTAAGCTTCGTTCTCAGTGATCAGGTATAGACGGCCGGCAATATCCATATGGATGTAGTTTTGCTTATGGCGGTTGTGCTCATAGCCGCCACCTTCGCCGTGGCCAGGTACTTCGATACCAACCGTTGCGATGTAGTCTTCCAGTTTTGCAATGTCACGGGCCAGTGCATTGCCCATCAGGGTGTCTTTACCCAGATCTTCACGAAGGATTGCGGCTTCGTCGAAGCTCATCAGTAGTGGTTGATACGTCATTATTTCGTCTCCTGCTCAACAGCAAGGAATCCTTTCCAGCTATAGGTTGTGTCATTAATGATAATTCGATGTTCGGTCGTGTCGGTCACATTCGGTTGGTTGCTCACCATGACGGTGAAGCGGATGCTTTCCCCTTCGATAGCAACTACCGAACCTGTCTCGTTATGAGCCAGAACGTTTATCTTGTTTAGTGTGCCACGGGCATCAACCGAGGCTTCTACTGCCTCATTGAAGTAACCGTGGGTCTCTAATGCAGAGGCGAACAGCAGGTCTTTGCCCGTGGTTCGCATAATAAAACTGGTCTCATGGCGCAGGTTAAACTGCGGATCGTTGGCACCGGTCTGGGTGAAAATCACTTCGTTGTCAGAACTTGAACTGGTGCCAAGCCAAGTGTAGTAGCTATTGCCCTGCAGCCAGCTAATCAAAGCACTGTTACCCGCTTCGCCGCGAGCTAGGTTCCATAGGTGCTGGTAACCATAATCATCACCCAGCGGGTGGAGTTCGGTGTTGGCTTTGTAATCAAAGTCGGTACGGATGATCTGGCCCTGATATTGGTGCGAATAGTCGTACTGGTGCGGTTTATCGCTAGTCAGGCGGTATAGATCGATCAGCAGTGGGCTCTCCAGCGCATCAGATTTCAGCATCATCACGGTGCGCTGCATGCCTGTTCCAGGATAATGCTCATCAGCAAAGGCGCTCATCGCCTGCAGCTCGGCACCTTCACCCATGAAGAAGTGCGGCTTGCCGTGTACGCTGTCTGCGCGGTTGACATCAAACTGGTTCTGGCAGCCTTCGTCCACCGTCACGCTGTTGTGGTTGATGGTCTGGCGGGCGTAGCTCTTGTTCTCATCCAGGTAACGGCCACCGAATTTAGGCTCGATATTCACCCAGCGGGCAAAGCCATATTCACGCAGTACTTCCTGGCCACGGTTATAGAAAGCGATACCCAAGGTATCAAAGTGGCCGTGGCCCATACCATGCTGTCCGTAGTTCATGGATAGCTGGCAGATATCTTTGTCTTTCGCCTGCATGCGCAGGAAACCTTGCGCACCACTGTTGCCGTCAGGGCCTTCGTTCAGCTCAACACTCGGCCAGAACGGCTGCTCGATATTGCCCTCTGCATCACAAGCTTGCGATAGACTCAGGCCACATGGGTGCATCCAGACCTGATCCTGGATCTGTGCCATTCCCAGCAGGTTTTCATCAAAACCGTAACGCTTGAAGACCATGCTCACGGCGACCACCACGCCCATGTCTGTAATGCCCATGCTCTTGGATGCATCATTCAAAGCCGGGAACAGACCGTTCGGGTATGCCGTTGCCAGCAAGGCATGGGTGGTCTTCTTGATCACCTGATCCTTGTAGTTGTAGATATCCAACTCAGGCATATGGCGGTGCAGTACCTCGGCAAACACCGCCAAAGGACGAATTGCAAAACGATGGTAATAAGGACCTTCAATGTAGTAACCCGATGGCGAAAACAGCTCTGACAATTGGGCGAGGAAGCCACCCGTTTTACCATCACCGTTGAGGCCATATACTGCCATCTCAACATACTTGCGCTCGCCAATGGCTAATCCGCAGATACCCGCTGCTGCCACAGCCCAGATGCCGTGGTTATGAATACGGTCAAAATCAAAGTCATACTTCTCGGTCGCCACCGTCAACATCGGCTTGAACAGGTTTTCAACGATGTGATCACGCTGCGAGTCAGAAAGCCAAGCACTAATGCATGAATAGCCTAAACTTGCATACATAAGCCACATGTGCTCGTTGAGCATTTGGTGGAACAGGCGACCTGGAGGGTTAGTGTTGCGCTGGACATGAAAGTCGAGTTGCAAGTATTTGTCTGCATATTGAGTCAATAGTTGTCCCGCGTACTTGGCATAGCGTTCATCTTTAGTGATCAGGAACAAACGACCAGCCAGGTTTATGTAATGGTAGTTTTGCCTATGCTTGTTATGTTCATACCCCCCGGCTTCACTTTGCCCGGGAACATCCATTGGCAACGCCATATATTGCTCAAGTTCAGCCTGTAGCTTTGCAATGGTATGGCCCATTAAAGAAGAGCTTCCGATTTCTTTATGTAAATCAGAAGCTTCTTCATTAGTTAGTAACACTGGCAGTGTCGTTGTGTTCATATTGACCTCTAGGTTAGAGCGTATACTGCACCTCTATGATGGATATAAAATAATACAAATAGATTTTTGTTTCACTACTGTTTTGAAAAAACCCGACAGCAGTCACATTTGACCGCCAAGGTTGACCCAGGTCAAGAGCTGAGCTTAAGCCCATGTTTTGTATGGATATACACCTTCAATCATTAACCCCACCCGATCTAGCACGGAAAAATAAACTTGATTGAGGTCACGAAAATGGCGACCTTGTATTACAATATAACTTTTCAATTATTACACTAGTACCAGTTCGATAAACTTAAGGCTGAAAAAGATGACCATTGATACTTTCGTAGTTCTGGCCTACTTCCTGTTTCTAATCGCGATTGGGTGGATGTTTAGGAAATTCACCACCTCTACCAGTGATTACTTCAGGGGGGGAGGTAAGATGTTGTGGTGGATGGTAGGTGCTACCGCCTTCATGACACAGTTTTCAGCATGGACGTTTACTGGTGCAGCAGGGAAAGCATTTACAGATGGTTTCGCCGTCGTTATTTTGTTCTTGGCAAATGCGTTCGGTTATTTCCTCAACTATCTGTATTTCGCACCAAAATTCCGCCAGCTACGTGTGGTAACAGCAATTGATGCCATCCGTATGCGTTTTGGTAAAACCACAGAGCAGTTCTTCACCTGGGGCAGCATGCCAGATAGCCTTATCTCGGCAGGTGTATGGTTGAACGGTTTGGCAATCTTCGTTGCCGCTGTATTCAACATCCCAATGGAAGCAACCATTATCTTCACCGGTATCGTACTGATGCTGATGGCGGTAACGGGTGGCTCATGGGCCGTTATCGCGTCTGACTTTATGCAGATGCTGGTAATCATGGCAGTAACAATTACGTGTGCGATTGCGGCATACTTCCACGGTGGTGGTATTGGTAACATCGTTGATAACTTCCAAGGTAACTTCTTGGTCGGTAACAACTTGAACTACATCAGCATCTTTATTCTTTGGGTTGTATTCATCTTCATCAAGCAGTTTGGTGTAATGAACAACAGCATCAACGCATACCGCTACCTTGCTGCTAAAGACAGTGAAAACGCGCGTAAAGCCGCTGGTCTTGCTTGTATCCTAATGGTTGTTGGCCCAATTATCTGGTTCCTACCACCTTGGTACGTAAGTGCTTTCATGCCAGATTTCGCCGCACAGTACGCTTCTATGGGTGACAAAGCGGGTGATGCAGCATACCTAGCATTCGTACAAAATGTAATGCCTGCTGGTATGGTTGGCCTACTGATGTCAGCAATGTTTGCAGCAACCATGTCTTCAATGGACTCAGGTCTGAACCGTAACGCTGGTATCTTCGTTTGTAACTTCTACCAGCCAATTTTCCGACCACATGCGAACCAGAAAGAGCTAATCATTGTTTCGAAGCTGACCACTATCATGATGGGCTTCATCATCATCTCGATTGGTCTGTTTATTAACTCTCTACGTCACCTGAGCCTGTTCGACATCGTACTGAACATCGGTGCTCTGATTGGCTTCCCAATGCTTATTCCTGTACTTCTTGGTATGTGGATTCGCAAGACCCCAGACTGGGCGGGTTGGTCAACATTGATTGTTGGTGGTGTGGTTTCTTTCATCTTCGGTATCGCACTGAAAGCCCATCACATTGAAGGTCTATTCGGCCTAGAACAGCCGCTAACAGGCCGTGAGTGGAGTGACCTGGTTGTTGGCCTAAGCTTGGCAGCGCACGTGGTATTCACTGGTGGCTGGTTCATCATGACTAAGTTCTTCTACAACGGCCTAACGGTTGAGCGTGAGAAAGAAGTCGAGAAACTATTTGAAAACTGGAATACCCCACTGGTTTCTGGTGGTGACGAGCAGCAATCGCTAGATACAGCTCAGCGTTCAATGCTGGGTAACCTAATCAGTGTTGCAGGCTTCGGTATTCTAGCTATGGCCCTGATTCCAAATGAACCAGCTGGCCGTGGACTGTTTATTTTGTGTGGCTCTATCGTACTAACGGTCGGTATTTTGCTGGTGAGTGCTTCTCGAAAAAAGCCTGAAGCCGCAGCCGATACGAGTGCGGCTTAACCAATAACACCAGCAAAGGCTGAACCTTTGTACCCTATTTTAAATTGTAATATTTTAACACATTAATTTTTCGGGAGAATCACACAATGTTTTTCGAGATCAACAACACCGAGTGGGAAGACCTAGGCGATGGCATCAAGCGTAAAATCGTTGGCCACACTGAAGATCTAATGGCAGTTCACCTAGAGTTCGCCAAAGGCGCTATCGGCCACCCACACGCTCACGATATCCATGACCAGATTGGCTACGTGGTTGAAGGTAGCTTCGAAGCAGAAGTTGACGGTGAGAAGCGCGTACTGAAAAAAGGTGACGCGTACATCGCTGCGAAACTAGCGGTTCACGGTGCAGTAGCACTTGAAGAAGGCAGCATCCTTCTAGACATGTTCTCGCCAGTTCGTCAGGACTTTTTGAAGTAATTACCCTGATGGGAAGGGCACGCTAGTGCCCCTTCCCATCCCCTTTTTCCGGAGTATGTATGGCTACTATGAACATTGCCATTCTTGGCGAGTGCATGATTGAACTGCAACAAGCCAATGACCAACTAACCCGTAACTTTGGTGGCGATACCCTGAACACAGCGGTATACCTATCTCGCCTGACCAAGGACAAGGACATCAACACCACCTACGTAACTGCCCTAGGTAACGACAGCTTCAGTGATGAAATGTTGGCAGCTTGGAACAAGGAAGGGATCAATACGGATTTGGTGCTGCGCCTAGAAGGCAAACTGCCTGGCCTTTACTACATCGAAACCGACAGCACTGGCGAGCGCAGCTTCCACTACTGGCGCAACGATGCAGCAGCTAAGTACCTGCTTGAGCAAGAGCAAAGTGCAGAACTGCTAAACAACCTGATGGCTTTTGATGCGATTTACTTAAGCGGTATCAGCTTGGCTATCCTAACGGCAGCAAGCCGTGAGCAGCTATTTACTTTCCTTGAAGATTTCAAAGGCAAAGGTGGCAAGGTATTGTTTGACAACAACTACCGTCCAAAACTTTGGGCTTGTGTGAAAGAAGCACAGGAAGCTTACCTTCGCATGCTATCCCTAACTGACATTGCGCTACTGACTTTCGACGACGAGCAGTTGCTGTTCGGCGATGAGACGCTAGAAGAGTGTATCGAACGTACCCAAGGTGCCGGCGTTACCGAAATCGCTATCAAGCGTGGTAAAGATGCCTGCCTTGTTGTTACCGCAGAACAGAATGTATTCGTCCCTGCCCTAGTTGCCGACAAAGTTGTCGACACCACAGCAGCAGGTGACTCATTCAGCGGTGGCTACCTAGCCAAGCGTTTCACCGGCGGTTCAGCAACCCAAGCTGCTCATGCAGGCCACCAGGTTGCATCAACGGTTATCCAGTACCGAGGTGCAGTGATCCCTGCCGACGCGATGCCAACGATTTAACACACACTAAGTGAGAGTAAAGAATTATGAGCAACCTAAACGATAAACTAGCTGCGCTGAAAGTAATCCCAGTTATTGCTATCAAAAACGCTGAAGACGCAATCCCACTAGGTAAAGCCCTAGTCGACAACGGCATGCCTTGTGCTGAAATTACCTTCCGTACTGAAGCGGCTGCTCAAGCTATTCGCAACATGCGTAAAGAATTCCCAGAGATGCTAATCGGTGCAGGTACGGTTCTGACTAAAGAGCAAGTTGACGAAGCTATCGACGCTGGCGTTGACTTCATCGTAAGCCCTGGTTTCAACCCAACGACAGTGAAATACTGCCAAGAGAAAGGCGTTGCTATCGTCCCAGGTGTTAACAACCCAAGCTTGGTTGAGCAAGCAATGGAAATGGGCCTACGTACCCTTAAGTTCTTCCCAGCTGAACCTTCTGGCGGCGTTTCAATGCTTAAAGCACTAACCGCTGTTTACCCTGTTAAGTTCATGCCTACTGGCGGTGTTAGCCTGAACAACATCGATGACTACCTAGCCGTACCTTCTGTACTGGCTTGTGGTGGTACTTGGATGGTTCCGGGCAACCTGATTGACAACAAGCAGTGGGATGAGCTTGGCCTGCTAGTTAAAGATGCTGTAGCCAAAGTTCAGTAATTGCTTCACCCCCGATGAATTTTCTGATTTTAGTCGATCATTTTTGATTTTTTGAATTTGTTTAGTTACTTGCCAAAGTTACTACATTAATTGATCCAGTTGCCCCAGCCATAAGCTGGGGCTTTTTTTATCTGCAATACAGGTGATATTAGCCCTTACTAAAGGAAGGGCGTGGGTATTGGTAAATATGGGGCGGGGGCCTATCTAATATCTCGCTGGTACGGTAGAGCTCCATATACTGGCGGTTGATCTGCGGCTCGGCATAACTGCGGGTAAACATACTGCTCTCACAGCCTGTAAGCACCAAGAGAGATGCGCCTGCGACGAAGGCCTGTATGCATAGCCTCAACTTTAGCTGGCGGTTCATCATAGGCTCTCACACAATGGAAGACATCTTAACTATAAGTCAGATTCTCACTTTCTGAAGGGTGAGACAAAACAGCCTATAGTGAAAGGTAGTGAGTGGAGGGCTCTCCATGACGACGTTCTTGATTATTGTCTCGGCCTATTACCTGCTGACTTCCAAGCGGCACTTGCTGTCACGCCGTGTTAAAGCTGTCATTGGCGTGTTCTTTTTGTTCTTGCTGCTCATTGCTTACCTGCTCTACGACGCTTCCCTGAGATAGCGAGTCCGTCCAGTAATACCACATAAAACATGATACGAATAAAACAGGGGGCCATCTTAGGCCCCCTGTTGTTTTGTCTTTAGCGTTGCGGATTCAATCACTAGTCGTCAAATCATAGTGGTGCATGTCATACACCTCATCAAGCCGAGGCGTTACACGACCAAAACACTTATTGAGCAGGGCCAATAGCAGCTCACCCGTGGCCACTGCATCAATCAATGCGCCATGACTCGGGTACTCCGGCAGGCCATAGCGCTGGCGGATTGACGACAAACGATAGTCCCCTTCTTCGCGAATATGGCGGTTGGTCACTAACATCTTTTCAATCAGCAATGTATCGAGCCACAACAGCGGTGGAAGAGGGATCCCAAAGCGTTGTTGCAGATAATGTTCAAGAAAAGACTTCTCCACCGTGAGGCCATGAACCAGTACTATCTTGCCGGCCATCTTGGCAAACAAGGCATCCATTGCCTCGTCAAGCCCGACACCAGACTTGAGCATCTCCGGAGTGATCTGGTTGATAATCGCCGACTGGGCATTGATCCCGCCACTGTCCTTGATAAAGGTCTCTTCACAGCTGCTGAGGTTAAGCATCCCATTTTGCATTTCCACATAACCGATACTCAGGATCTGATCTTTGTCAGGGTTCAACCCCGTAGTTTCAAAGTCGAGGCTGATAATATCTTTCTCTAGCAGCGGGGTATCAGGGGCAGGCAGTTCAACGCCGAGTAGATTTACTACCTGCTGGGCAGAATCAATAGCTCCATAGTTAGCTTGCCACTTGGCCTGAGCCCTCGCCAGACGGTTGAGCGGCTTGAAATACGACAGTAATCGTTTCATCCCTCACACCCCTTATGCCTGACCGTAACGCAGTTTTACCGCGTCCTGGTGCTCGGCGATAATCCGGAATGCGTCCTTGAGGTGCTTGCGCTCGAAGCTACCGAACATATCCGGTGAGATGTGGTTATCCGGCACCTCACCGTTCTTAAGCGCCTGAAGCTGATGGCTGTAGCGCACCCGGGTAATAAAGCGGTAGGCGCCGATGATATCCTTGAGGCTTTCCTCACTGAGGCTGCCGTGCTCAAAGGCATATTGGAAACGCTCCTCGGTGCCGGTCAGGGTACATCCCACCGACAAGCTGTAGATACGCGCTAAGTCTACTATCAGGTTAAGGGCGTATTTCTTGATATTGAGTGTGTTGCTCTGATCGCCGTTCTTCTCCAAGACAAACTTATTGAAGATACCCAGCGGCGGTTGGGTCTCCACTGTGTCTCTGGCCAAGATACTCAAGAAGCTGCTATTTTCACCCAACAGGTTCATCAGGTGAGCCTGAAGCTCTTCGGAAAACGCCGCATGGCCATGGATTGCCCGCACTTCCAAGAATACGGTGATATTGAGCAAGCGATCGTATTCTGGGTTTTCTGCCCACTTGGTATAATACGCCTTCCAAACCGATAGCGGCTGGCACCATTTCTGTACCGATGCCATATAGTTACCGCTACACAAGCTATAGCCACAAGCGTCCATCCATTTGCAGACGTCCATTGCCAGCAACTTGAAATACATACGCTGATCGTCAGTCACATCATCGGACAAAATAATGGCATTGTCCTGATCCGACAGGGCGTGGACTTCATTTCGGGCATGGGAACCGGCTACTACCCAGGCATACTCGCAAGGTGGTGGTCCCATCTTGGCTTCCACCAGCTGCAAGATACGGCGGTTGAAGGTATCCATGATCATCGCCATCACCTGACCGATGATCTCCGACCCAACATTGCCTTCAATCAACGCCTCGAAAATCGCCTGACGCTCAGAGGCCAATTCGACCAAGTCTTCCAGCGAGTCGGTGTAGTTAATTTTCTCGATCAGGAAAATGGCCTGTACCCGGTGCTTCTGAATCAAGTGGGTAGTCGACAACACCCCGACAACCTGCCCGTCTTTAACCACAGGCAGGCTTCTGACATTGTGCTGCATCATCAAGGAGGCGGCTTTCATGACCAAATCATCGGGGGAGACAATCAATGGGTTCGGTGTCATCACTTCCTTTATCTGCCTGTCGGCATTGACGCATTTTGCCAATACCCGCTTAGCCAAATCGCGGTCGGTCATCACCCCGACAATCTGGTTGCCATCTTTAACCACCGCCAGCGGGGATGGGGTTTCAACCGTCATCCGATATGCCGTTTGCTGGATCGATAATGTCGCCGGTACCACTGTCACCCTATCGCTAGCGACTTCTGCCACGGTTTTGAAGAACAAGCCCTTTTCATCATCTGACCACACCACACTCAACGCCGACTGAATTCGAACCTGTGCCTGTGCCGCAAAGTGCTGGGCATATTCCGGGTAGGAGCGCAGGATGTGCTTGAGCTTGGCATGGGGGATCAAATACAGCAGGCTATTTTCCATCGCCGTTGCGGTATAGGCCATCTCGGCATGGCTACTGTCCCCTTCCGTTTGCAGGAAACTGAAGCCGAAAATATCTTGCTCACCCAACTTGGCACGCAATACCCCATCGGATTTACGCTGCTCCATTGCGCCGGTACGGATGATGTAGAGATAGCACTCTTCCTGATCGGTGGAGAAGGCAATCCGCTCCCCCTGACCTAGGTAATTGATTTTGATACAGCCCGCGATTTTTTCGAGGCAGTCCTGAGGCAATTTATCGAACGGATCGACATGGGTCAGAAATTCAATGATGTTCGGCAGCAAGGTGTGAGACATGAGTGATATCCGGTTGGGATGAAAAGTCGGGCGATGCCAATCACAAGACCGGCAATCGATAGGAAATATAATAATACAATTGAGTGTGTTTCGGAATCTATCCTGCCAATAGAACACGGCTCCACATCACGCTTCCGCCATTACCTCTCGCCATTACCTCTCGCCTCTCGCCTCTCGCCTCTCGCCTCTCGCCTCTCGCCTCTCGCCTCTCGCCTCTCGCCTC
>NZ_JACSOF010000124.1:0-19405 GCF_014349205.1 Photobacterium sp. BZF1 | reverse complement strand
TTCCATTAACTAAAAAGAAATCATAATTTTGATTGATTTTTAGTTTTAAAATCTTATCAAGTGAATAGTTATAGTAAAAACATTAGGTGTTTGTCTATCACGAAAAATGAGCAGTAATTTCATGTTTTCATCATTAATAATCTTTATCAATCAAAAACTATTATAGAATAGCCGTCATGAAAGAATAGCAGTGAATAAATGGCCTGAGTGAAAATTATAGGTGCTATAGGATAGCTATGGGTAGGATTTATGATGAAAAAGACTATTTTGCAATTTATGTTCACAAAGTTTTTAGCAAAACAATGATAGAAGTAGGCCACCTTTCATTAGCTGCAATTGTTGAAGTTCAATTCAAAAACAATATGAACCGATATCACAAATTGCCAATCAAATTACGTGAAGTCAAATACAAAGAAATGCAGTTTGAGCGTGGTTATTGGAAGCGTTATAGAAGGAAATAAGTGATTGATATAATTATCACTTTTTTGAATCTTTAGCGCGAGTTATTTTTTAAAATATGCAGGGAAATATTTTATGGATAAAGAACAGGCACTTAATGAGTTTAGGGTTCGTGGGTTCTCACAAGTCTATTGCTTGTTTGAGAATACATGCGGTTATATTCTCACAGGAAAATTGATTAATTACTCAATTACCTTATCTATTGATCTTATTGATAATTTTGAATCATATTTACTTATTAAAAGTGTCAGTAAGATTAATCTAGACAGTCAATCCATCAAAGTTCCCTACTCTGATAATCGTGGAGAGACACTTGAAAAATGGACCCAGTCAAACATTAGAAATATTCGTAAAATGGAAATGAAAATACAAGCAAAAAAAGTAAAAGCCATGTGTATGAGACATATGAAAAGAGCTAATAGTATTTTAATATAGGCAATATAAATAACTATAAAAAACAAGACATTCTTTTACAGGATGTTGACAGCATTAACTCTGCTCTCCTTATTCTTAGTATTTTTGCTCGTAGTTGATGTTTCAGATACCTCTCCTTCTCTAGCCTGCCAGCAGAGTCCAAAATGTTGGTCTAAGTGGCATAATAGTTACGCAGAATCAAAATCTTCTATATATTGGCGATCGTGTTCAGTTTATACAAGCTGACGGTTCGAAAAGAAATATGCAATATGGCTGTTTCTTCGATACACAGAGCCTTAATGCCCTCGATGTCGTGTTGTGGGATGTTCTTGATGGAAAATGATATGAAGTGTCTGATGTTAGCAGTAAAAAGGGAGAATAAAAGCTATTCTCCCTTTCTTCTTGATTAGATGTTGGTCACATCAATAAACATAGACTCATCAATGTTAGTGGACGAGACAACCGCTTCGCTGAACTCGTACTCTTCACGTTCGCCTTCGCGATCCAGTGGTAGGTTAACGAAGTCAAACAGGTTGCGGTCAGCCAGTTGGCTTGGGCTAACATTCTGAATTGATTTGAAAATACTCTCTACACGACCTGGGGTCTTTTTATCCCAGTCAATCAGCATTGCCTTAATTGCCTGGCGCTGCAAGTTTTCCTGAGAGCCACATAAGTTACAAGGAATAATTGGGAACTCCTTGTGTTCTGCGTATTTGATCAGGTCTTTTTCTCGGCAGTAAGTCAACGGGCGAATAACCACGTTACGGCCATCATCAGAACGTAGCTTTGGTGGCATCGCTTTAAGGCGTGAGCCATGGAACATGTTCAAGAACATAGTTTCTACAATGTCATCCAAATGGTGACCTAGAGCTAGCTTCGTCGCACCAATCTTCTCAGCGAATGAGTACAGCGTACCACGGCGTAGACGTGAGCAAAGGCCACATGTGGTCTTACCCTCTGGGATCTTCTCTTTGACTACCGAGTAGGTGTCCTTATCCACGATGTAGTATGGAATATTCAGCGTTTCAAAGTAATCCGGAAGGATATGATCAGGGAATCCTGGCTGCTTCTGATCCAAGTTAACAGCAACAACGTCAAACTTGATAGGCGCGGCTTTTTGCAGGTTAAGCAGGATATCTAGCATCGCAAATGAATCCTTACCACCACTTATGCATGCCATAACAACATCGTTTTCTTCAATCATGTTGTAGTCAATAATGGCATTACCAACATTTCTTCGTAGGCGCTTCTGAAGCTTGTTGAATTCAAGGGTTTCTTTTCTAGTGTCTGTTTGATTCATTGCGATTTCTCACACTGCCGACAGTATCGACGGTTGATTTCCTGATTGGATTTTCGTAAGGCGTGGATTATACGGATTTTTGAGGCCAGTTGAAATATTTGTCTTAGCCAAAAGCGCGTTATGGCATACACACTCACTTTGGTCGTTAACCATAATAGAAGTAGTGCTTTGTTCGTAAAGCAATTTGTCCGGATAGCAAAAGAAAGCCGCATCGAATGATGCGGCTTTAGCAGAAATGCTTTTTAGTTACTTAAACAAGCCAATGAAGAACAGCTTGATGTAGTCGATCAAACGGCTGAAAAGCCCGCCTTCTTCGACTGATTCCAATGCAACCAAGGGTACTTCGGCTACGTCTTCACCATCAACTTGATAGAAAATTTTACCTACGATTTCACCTTCGCTGATCGGGGCAGTTAGCTCTGAAGTCAACTCGACGGTTGCATTCATTTTGCTCACATCACCACGTGACAAGGTCACGTATGTATCTTCCATCGTACCTAAAGAAATGGTGTCGGTATTACCCATCCACACTTTTTCATTGATTAGCTCATCACCCTGCTTGTGCGGTGAGACAGTCTGGAAGAAACGGAAGCCGTAGTTCAATAGCTGCTTGCTCTCCGCTTCACGTGCTTTCGGACTGCTTGAGCCCATTACAACAGAAATCAAGCGCATGTCGCCTTCTGTCGCCGAGCTGGCCAAGCTGTAGCCGGCTCCACTGGTATAGCCGGTCTTCATACCGTCAACATTCAGGCTACGGTCGGCCAGTAAGCCATTACGGTTGCGCTGAGTGATATTATTGTATGTAAACGAGCGTTCGCTGTAGATTGAGTAGATGTTCGGGAGATCTTTGATTAGCGCACGGCCAAGCAATGCAATATCGTATGGTGTTGAGTACAGTTGATCGCTATCTAAACCATGTGGGTTAGAGAACGAACTGTTGTTCATGTTCAGCTTTTTGGCCCAAGAGTTCATCAGGCTAACAAATGCCCCTTCAGAACCGGCCACATGTTCAGCAATGGCCACACTGGCATCATTACCCGACTGAACAATCAAGCCACGGTACAAATCCATCATGTTTACTTCGGTATTTACCTCAATAAACATCTTTGACGAATCTGGGAAGTTACGTGCCCACGCATTGCGGCTGATCACCACCAGATCTTCTTCGCTGATGTTGCCGCTTTTCATTTCTTGGCCAGCAACATAGCTTGTCATTAGCTTAGTCAGGCTCGCTGGATTAAGTTGCTCATGGGCATTTTTTTCAACAAGAACCTGACCAGTATGGTAATCCATCAAGACATAGCCGTTTGCACCCAGTACCGGTGCATCGGGAATGACTGTAGGTGCAGCAAAGGCAGAGGCCGAAAGACAAAGTGTACCTGCAGCTAAGGTGCGAAAAGAGTGTTTCAGTTGTATATTCATTATTCTCGCCGTCGATGGTGTTATTGGGAGCAGTATATCTAACCTAAGAACGAAATCTTGTAAGCTTTACGAAGTCTTACGTTATTGTAAAATCCGTTACAACTGGCAGTTAAGTTAGTGTATTTTTTAACCCAAGATATAAAATTTCAAGCAACTTTTCCTGCTTTACTTCGCGTATTTCAATGCTGATCGCTTCAATTCATACCTGCAATCCAATATTCAGGCATAGCGCACGCGTAAAAATGCCGTTAGGATAAAGTAAAGCAATATTTTCTCAGGCAGAGATAAGTCGACATAAAGGAATGACAATGACTTTCTATGAAAAACTAGTACAGCATAATAAGAAGATTTCTCGGCTTGAACACCTTGAAGCCATTTGTGGCTGGGATCAGGCATCCATGATGCCAGAGGGAGGTAACCAAGCTCGCTCTGAAGCACTTGCAGAGCTTGCCGTTATCAAGCATGAGCTTTCAACTTCGCCACAGCTTTCTGACTGGTTTGAACAAGTCGGGCGTGAAGAGTTAGATGCTGAAAAGGTAATCAGCCTTGATGAAATGAAGCGCAGTTGGCAACAGGCTAATGTTTTACCGGCTGAACTGGTCGAGCAGAAATCTTTAGCATGCTCTAAATGTGAACATGCGTGGCGTACTCAACGTGAAAAGAATGATTGGCAAGGCTTCAGCCAGAACCTAAAAGAAGTTGTCGAACTGGCTCGGCAGGAAGCGCAAATTCGTGCTGAGGCAACAGGACTGAGCCGTTACGATGCCCTACTCGATCTGTACGAGCCTGGCATGACGACCAGCGAGCTCGATGAGCTATTCAGTGATGTAAAAAGCTGGCTTCCTGATTTGATCCAACAAATTATGGAACGTCAGAGCCAGGATGTGACCATTCAGCCAGTTGGCCCTTTCCCAGTAGATCAACAACAAGACTTAAGTCGTTCATTGATGACCAAGCTGGGTTTTGATTTTAACCATGGCCGACTGGATAAAAGTATCCACCCTTTCTGCGGCGGTGTGCCTACTGACGTCCGAATTACTACCCGTTATGATGAAGCCGACTTTACATCCGCTCTGATGGGCGTAATTCATGAAACAGGCCACGCTCGCTATGAGCAAGGATTACCTGAAAAGTGGGCTGGATTACCGGTAGGTAAAGCCCGTTCCATGGGGATCCATGAATCACAAAGCTTGTTCTTTGAAATGCAGCTTTCCCGAAGCGAATTGTTCATTGATATCCTTGCCCCGCTTGCCGCTGAGACATTTCAGCGCAATGATGACCCAGCATTATCAGCTGAGAACCTAACCTTGCTCAACACCCGAGTCAAACCAGGATACATTCGTGTTGATGCCGACGAGGCCACCTATCCTGCCCACGTTATTCTGCGTTATGAGATTGAACGGGATCTGATTGAGGGCAAAATTGAAATCGAAGATATCCCTGAATTGTGGGATAAGAAAATGTCCGAATACTTAGGAGTTTCGACTAAAGGCAATTTCACAGACGGCTGTATGCAGGATATTCACTGGACCTTCGGTGCTTTTGGCTACTTCCCATCGTACACTTTAGGCGCGATGTATGCGGCGCAATTCATGGCAGCCATCAACAAAGAAATGAATGTTGATAACCTTGTTCGTGAGCGCAATTTGCAACCTATCTTCAACTGGCTTGACCGCCATGTTTGGAAACGTGCTTCAACCGCCTCTACTGATCAGCTACTGATTGATTCAACTGGGGAAAGACTGAATGCCAAGCATTTCAAGCAGCACCTTGAGCAACGTTACCTCAAGTAAGGGAACTTGAAGCAATACCAAGCAGGATACAATGGAAAAGAAAGCCGCTAAATATTAGCGGCTTTCTTTAAAAAGGTGATTTGTGCTCTTGTCGTGGTTAGCTTAGATAACGCGTACTTTAGCTGGGCCTCTAGCCTTTCATGCTCTAAAGTTGCGTTTTTGATGCCTTGCAATCCCTCGATGGACTTAGCCCTCTTATAAAGCGATGTGCTCTGCGCAACTTTGCACTCAGCCACTTTTAGGCTGACTTTTAACTCTTCGGCTTGTAATTTCCATTCTTGGGCTTCTAGCTTCATAAGCTGTAAAGTGCCGTTAATACCGTTCGATGATGCTTCAGACATACTGCTCATAATGTACATAACGTTTCCTCATCGCTAGTTGATGGCGGTAGATTACCAGTACAAAAAAACACCACTTACCATTTTGCGCCATCCCGCATTATCTTGATCCGGTTTATACTCAATGCATCTTTAGCTTTAGGAGGCTGACAATGAAATATACGGCTGGCGATCTCGATTACAAAGGTGAAGAGTCAGGGGTGCATAACTGGATCACCAAACAAGGCAAGAGCTTTTACTGGCATCCAGATTGGCTACACATTGCTGAAGACCAAACCGGCCTCCATGCCAAGCAGCAGCTAGATATTGTAGGAGATGAAAAAGGAACCAAAGACCACGCCGTACTCGCAATCTTAAAGCACCTGAACGATTGGATGGTTGATGAAATAGACAAACACCCAGAAGTGAAGAATGAACCGAAGTTGTAGGTATAAACATCAAAGGCACTGATTGGAAAGTGCCTTTGGTTATTACATTAAGCTAAGTTCAAGGACAGAGTTTACCGAGTCACCATTCCACTTATAGGTAAAGTGTCGGCTTTGACAGACTTTATTTACCAAGACAGGTTTGTACAGTACATAGCAATCATGACCTTGGTGCCGAACAGATTGGTATACAATCCCATCCCCTTTTGCGACTTTGATATCATTCGCCAATGACTGAGAATGGATGTAATTGGTTGGGTGATACAGCGGAGAATCTAATAGGTGCTGTTCGCGTAAATCTACTAACTCTGCGTTGAACCAAGCATCAATACAGCGCATCTGAATATCCTGGGCCGGCTCATTGGTATAGCCCATGACCCGCTCCATATGGTGAACGGTTTCTTTTATCGCGGTGTTCACTTCAGGTGAAGCATAATAACCACCGAAATCTGATGTATTGAACCGAGCGCCATCTGGGTTTACATGGGTAAACGCCGCCATAACATAGCTACAATGCGGGATCCCGACTAACCTCTCCTCTGGAGGTATGCGGCCGAAATCACCGGTTTCTTCGGCAAGCCTTGGGTTGGTTATGGCCTCAATAGCAAAGATCGCTTCGAGCTGATCCGGGTCTGCGACATCTTCGTACAAGTTGATTGGTGGATATTTCGAAGGAATCAATCGGTAGCAAAGCTGGTCAGAAAAGGACGCCTTATTCATATCATCGAGTTTAGTGTCCATTTATGATTGTCCGCCTCGCCACGCATTGAGCCTTGTCGCGACTTGATAAAGGTCAACAACTTTTCCCTGACACATAATTTCCATCGCCGAACGGCCAGCAAAGAATGGATGGCTATTCGGTCTTTGTACCCAGTTATATACACTCTCTTCCGCAGTGAACATGATGCGCAGGCACTTATGGATATTAAGGATATAACTCATTCTTTCCAATAGATCTTTCGAGACTTTGGCTGACTCTGGATGTGTGCGGTACTTGTTCAGCGTTGAGCGGCTGCTTAATCCAAGCAGTGCCATTTGCTGACTTTGACTACATGACCATTTATCAAGAATGTTAAATACAACGGGCAAGACGGTATTTCCCGCCTGAGCAAGTTGCTGAGATTGATTGGCTTGGGCTGCATTCATTACCACCACTCCATTTGTCTATATATGGACAATATTAGCATGTCTGTTTTAAAGCAACCACTCAGAACTTGTTCATATTTAAGCATCAGATAAAAAAATACCCAGCTTTTGCTGGGTATTACATTTACCTACACACAGGGTTGAAGCGGTAAGCTTAAGCCTGCGTACTTTTCGCAGTGTTCTCGGCAATCTTCACAATAACCTTAACAGCCTGCTCCATTCCTTCAATCGTGATGAATTCATGGATGCCATGGAAATTGTAGCCACCGGTGAAAATGTTCGGGCAAGGAAGTCCCATAAATGACAGACGTGCACCATCAGTACCACCACGGATAGGTTTGATCAATGGCTGCACATCACATTCAATCATCGCTTGCTTGGCAAACTCAATAATGTGCGGGTGAGGCTCAACCATTTCACGCATGTTGTTGTAACAATCAGTCAAAACCAGCTCAACACGGCCTTTCTTCAACTGGCTGTTCAGTTCATCGACTTTAGCTTGCATGAAGGCTTTACGGCGCTCCAAGCCTTCACGGTCGAAGTCACGGATAATGTAACCAAGCTCGGTACGGGCAACCGCTGGCTCCATAGATTTAAGATGATAGAAGCCTTCGTAGCCTTCTGTACATTCTGGTGTTTCTTCAGCCGGCATCATCAACTGGAACTGCGCTGCGATGTTCATGGCGTTAACCATCTTGTTCTTGGCTGTACCAGGGTGAACATTGATACCGTGACAGATAACATCTGCAGAAGTGGCATTAAAGTTTTCGTACTCCAATTCACCCACTGGGCCACCATCGATAGTGTAAGCCCATTTCGCACCAAATTTTTCCACATCAAACAGGTTGGCACCACGACCAATCTCTTCATCTGGAGTAAAACCAATGCAAATATCGCCATGTGGAATTTCAGGGTTCGCTTTAAGGTGAGCAACCGCAGTAATAATTTCGGCAATACCGGCTTTGTTATCAGCACCTAGTAGAGTGGTTCCGTCAGTGGTGATCAGGTTATGGCCGTGTAGCTTGTTCAGATCTGGGTATTGAATAGGTGAAAGTACTTCATCTCCAATACCAAGGGCGATATCACCGCCTTGGTAGTTTTCAACGATCTGAGGCTTCACATCTTTGCCTGACGCATCTGGCGCTGTATCCATATGGGCAATAAAGCCAATTGCCGGTACGTCGTAGTCCACGTTCGAAGGCAATCGTGCAGTCAGGTAACCATTGTCATCCAGTGTGACATCTGAAAGCCCGAGCTCATCCAGCTCTTCTTTCAGTTGTTGAGCTAATACGCGCTGCCCTTCAGTACTTGGGCAGTGGGCATTGGCTGGGTTAGATTGAGTTTCAAAGCTTACGTATCGTAGAAAACGCTCAATTAAGTTATCCATGTCCCACTCATTTTGATCAATTCAGTTAATATTCCCAGCAAGTATCCTGATAGGAGCAACTAAATGAATTGCGATGAATCAGTTTTTTGTGCATTAAGTGGAGATTAGTTAGAGCACAGACCAATTTTTTTAACGCAAATCACACCAAACCCGGTATTTTTGATTAACAAATCAACAATTAGTTTGCTTATAAACTGCCAAGACCGTCTTCGTGAGTTAACGCTATGTGAATGATTCACATGCAAGCTACTTGAGCGATGAATAATTCGACTGAGCCTGATCGTCACCTCGGTGAAGCCGAAGTTAAAGTGTGTGGAAATGTAAAATGTAGATCAGCCGCTATAGAACGCACATCTTATTTAGCCGCCGTTCAGTATGTGTGACATTGGTAGAAAATATTTTCTCAAATAGTGCATAAGATGAATTTAAACCAAGGAGGTCTTATGCTGACAAATCTATTTCTACCGCATGAACCCATTGAAAAAACTTTGGATGTTCAAATACCTGTTATCAACGATAATATTCCAGCCAAGCTCAAACTGAGATATAGAAAAGGACAATTAAAAGCAAACTTACACTTCTGTAATAAAGATGGAAATGAAAAGCTAGATCTGTTCTACCCTCGTATTGCTTCCGAGTTCAAGCGTCAGGCGAAGCTTAATTTTACTCAATGCTGCCAATCTCGTTACTTACCCAACTCTTTACTTACTTCTCAAGTGTCGAAGTGGTGCAATGACAACGCCAAGTTGTATATCTCTTACGAAACATCAGATGGAATCAAAGTGACCGAACATCAAAAAGGAGGTATCAGAATCAAAGCCAAAAATAGTGATTTAAATGTTTAACTTTCCTTCTATTTATAAAAAGCCCGGATTAGTATCCGGGCTTTCTTTATTGAGGCGATGTTTTAAATCAGGCTTGAGGGATCCAAGGTGTCACTTTTACTGCTGGCTGTTCAAAACTGACTGATTGGTCATCGGCAAGGGAGGAAAGTTCGATAACTTGTGTCTCACCATTACCAAAGTGAACAACAACACCTTCAACGTCCGGCATGAACCAACCGGAGAACATACCACCTAAATCAGACAGCATCTGATTCATTTGAGGGACAAGCTTGGCAACTTCTGATTGCTCTATAGACGTACCGTAATCTTTCTTCGCAATGACCTGCATAGACACATCACAGGTAATGCCATCATCGATGACGAACGTGACATCAGGGTTGGCCTGACGCAAGTTACTGTCGACGGGAACAGACAATTCGTTATTGGTTGGAATGACAAGTTGTTCGAAATGCTTGTCCTTTCGCATAGACCCTTCATGGATCTGACAGACGCTGCCGTCTTGCTGGTTAAGAAGGAACAATGCAATTTTTACATCATCATGCCCTTCTTTCACATTCTGCTTGAGCTTGCTGTAGAGTGTGCTGTAACGCATTTCGATGTTCTGCGCTGCTGCTTCCTGAGCATAGAGTGATGTACTGGCAAATAAGCCAGCCAAAAGCCAATAGGTCAACTTCATCCTTTATCCTTGGCGCCAATATTGATTGTTATGCTTGATCATGGCTTGTATCTCATCGACATATGCCTGACCACGTTCTGAGTAACGGCTCAGCCCTTCTGCTAGTTTCGTCCCTTCAATCACCTCTCCGGTCAATCGCTGGGCAGCGCGGATATCACGCAGGTCCTGATAGGCTCGATTGGTATTTACATTCATGAAGTACGCTTGTACCGACAAATAAGGTGATGCAAAGACAGCCACTTCATGGTTAGCCCCGTCATTTCTGGCATTGGGGACTAAACCGCAGCCCTTACGATAACACCATTGCCCGAAATAGTTGTTTCCTTCCACTGCAAAGCGTGATGTTCCCCACCCTGATTCATTGGCAGCCTGGCTTAAAACAAGTGATTCTGGAATAACATCTACTCGGTTTAACATGGCAGTCAACCACTCGGCGGTCACTCCCTGCTCATTGAGTGTGACCTTATAGGTGTTAGCCAACTTTTCTGCGTAGTTAAATTGATCGCTTGAAAGCGCCTCACCGGAGGAGACGGCCGATTTGATGGCCTCTAAGAATTGCCGTTCTTTCTCAACCCGTTGGTTTTCATGCTCAACCGCAGGGCGCAGAAAATCAAAGAAAGCAGCTTTCTTTTGGTTAACATCGGCAATTTCGGAGAAATTAGGCTTGGAACTTTGTGATGAGGCCGCTGGGGCCTCATCGCTAGAGCTTTGAGAAGGTATTTCACCACATGCTGTCAATCCACTGACAAATGCAAGAATGGCAACTTTACTGGTTGTTATATTTTTTATCACGCGTCAAAAACCTTTGGATCCCCCTGCTGGTTTTGGTCGTTATCGTCTTGGCCTTTCTGAACCGTTGTGACATGCAGCGACACGCCAAATAGGTTTCGGTAAATAATGGCTTTCACATTGAAGAAGAATGGGATTGTCCAAATTAAACCGATGCCAGCAGTGGCAAATGAAATAATAAACATTGTTAGGATGACAATGAAAATTGCTGTCATCGGCAATAGTTTACGTAAAGTTGCGACCAGTGAAAACTGAATTGCTTTCAATGGTGACAAACGTTTTTCACATACCAGCATAATGGCTAGGCTAAAACCCATAGAAAGCAGCATGCCGAGAATCGGGAAAATTGCATTGGCTATGCCCTGCAGGGAAGCACTTAGCAAAACGGTAATAATAGACACCAAAGCAAAAGGGAAGCCTTTAACCAAGTAACTTGGTTTGCTCGGTAAACCTACCGCATGGTTCAATGCCATCAAGCTCACACCTGCCAATAGCGGTGCGCTCAAAACATCAGACCAGAAATTTGCCATATAGCCCGCTTCAATGACAGAAGAAGAAATCTCCCCGCCAGTAATTATGGCATCGAAGAATGTTGCAGCACTGCCTAATTGAACTTGGAGTCCAAGAAGAAGCAAGGCAACTTGGGCCAGAAACAAACCAATAACAGCTGGCAAGAAAGTCAGAAAATTCTTGGCTGTGATCTTCCAGGCCTCTTGAAGCACTGACAGAGACTGAAGTTCGCTCTCACCCTTCAATGCTCTTTCGATTGAACCGCCAACTTGGAATGTTTTGTTATTCATTTGTATTTCACTAACTATTACACACTTGGCCCGTGATTGTACGCTAGTTAGGCACGATAGAGAAACTTTGGTAGTAAAACAGCCTCTGCTGCCATAGTGTGATTTTTGTTGGCGAATTAACCAACCTGTCTGAATACACTATGATTAATAGGTTACGCCTCAGCATTAACCTAGTTTACTTATTGATTTATAAGCTTAATTTTACTTAGTGCTAACGCGTTACATTGACTGTCATAAAACAAAGATATGTGAGTGTAAAAATAGTCTGAGAAATTGGAAAAAAACGCTTTGAATTACACGGTTAGGGGACTATTATGCGCCCCCTAAATTCAACCTAATAGTTGGGGGGATTATCTATGAAACCCCTGGGTGGAGAACTTGTAGAATTGAACGCTGCAGAAACAACTAAAGCACCGGTGATTCAGCTAAAAGGGCTGAGCAAAAGCTTCGACGGCAAGCAGATCATCACTGGTCTCGATCTGAATGTAAACGATGGTGAATTCCTAACCATCCTTGGCCCTTCTGGCTGTGGTAAAACAACTGTACTTCGCCTTATCGCCGGTTTTGAAAATGCCGATGCGGGACAGATTGTTATTGCCGGCAAAGATGTGACAGCAATTCCGGCGGAACAGCGCAACGTAAATACTGTATTCCAGAGTTACGCGCTATTTCCGCACATGACGGTATTTGAAAATGTTGCCTTCGGTTTGCGTATGCAAAAAGTCGCCGAAAGCGAGATTGAACCGCGTGTAATGGATGCGCTACGCATGGTGCAACTTGAAAAGTTTGCTCCACGTAAGCCTCACCAGTTATCAGGTGGCCAGCAGCAGCGTGTCGCTATCGCACGTGCGGTTGTGAACAAGCCAAAAGTATTGTTGTTAGATGAATCTCTGTCTGCGTTGGACTACAAACTTCGCAAGCAGATGCAGATCGAGCTTAAACAGCTGCAGCGTAAATTGGGGATTACCTTCATTTTCGTTACCCACGATCAAGAAGAAGCCCTTTCGATGTCAGACCGTATCATTGTTATGCGCTCTGGTAACGTTGAGCAAGACGGTTCTCCCCGTGAAATTTACGAAGAGCCAGAAAACCTATTTGTTGCGCGCTTCATCGGCGAAATCAACGTGTTTGATGCTGTCGTCAAAGAGCGCCTAGATGAAACCCGCGTATTGGCGAATGTTGAAGGACGCCCTTCCATGATCCACTGCAAGCTACCAGTTAGCCCGGGTGACAAGGTTAAGGTATTACTGCGACCTGAAGATATTCGTCTTGAAGAAATCAACAATGGTGACGAAGCACAAGGCATCATTGGCTATATCCGTGAACGTACCTACAAGGGTATGACGCTTGACTCAGTGGTTGAGCTGGAGACGGGCACGTCTGTCATGGTAAGTGAATTCTTCAACGAAGATGATCCTGATGTGGACCACTCTCTGGATCAAAAAGTTGCGGTTACTTGGGTTGAAAGCTGGGAAGTGGTGCTGGCAGATGAACAAGAAGCTTAATCTTCAAAACATCATCATAACCATCATTGTTGGTTGGCTGTTGCTGTTTGTTTTTATTCCCAACCTGATGATTATCGGGACCAGTTTTCTGACCCGAGATGATGCAAACCTGATTGAAATGACCTTTACATTGGACAACTACATCCGGTTGTTCGATCCGCTTTATGCCAAGGTCATGATGCACTCGTTCTACATGGCGCTGGTGGCCACACTACTTTGTTTGGTGATTGGCTACCCGTTTGCCTACGCGATTGCAAAGATGCCTGAGAAATGGCGTCCGTTTATGCTGTTTTTGGTGATTGTGCCGTTTTGGACCAACTCATTGATCCGTACTTATGGCTTGAAGATTATGTTGGGTACCCGAGGTATTTTGAACAATACCCTGATCTACCTAGACATAATCGATAAGCCGCTGCGAATCATGTACACCGAGTATGCGGTGATGGTTGGACTGGTCTACATTCTTCTACCGTTTATGGTGTTACCGCTTTATTCGGCAATTGAGAAGCTTGATCACAACTATATTGAAGCAGCTCGTGACTTGGGTGCGAACAAGTTCCAGACATTCGTGAAAGTGATTTTTCCACTGACAATGCCAGGCATCATTGCAGGCTGTCTACTGGTGCTACTACCTGCCCTTGGTATGTTCTATGTGTCTGACCTATTGGGCGGCGCGAAGAACCTACTGATCGGTAACGTAATTAAGAGCCAGGTATTGAACGCCCGCGACTGGCCGTTCGGTGCTGCAACCAGTATTGCATTGACGATCGCGATGGCAGTCATGCTGTACGCCTACTACCGGGCAGGCAAACTGCTTAACCGTAAAGTGGAGCTTGAATAATGGGACGCGCATTTAAATTCAGTTTTATGACTGTGGTGTATGCCTTCCTATATACACCAATCATTATCCTGATTGTTAACTCATTCAATGCCAGTAAGTTCGGCATGAAATGGGGCGGTTTTACCACCAAGTGGTATCACCAGTTGGTCAACAACGACAGCTTGATGCAGGCAGCATGGCACTCTTTGAACATTGCCGTGTTCTCTGCGACCGCTGCAGCGATTATTGGTAGCTTGACGGCTGTTGCCCTCTTCCGCTACCAGTTCCGAGGCAAGCATTTTGTCAACGGCATGCTGTTTGTGGTGATGATGTCACCGGATATCGTGATGGCTATCTCGTTGTTGGCACTCTTTATCTTGGTCGGTGCTGAACTAGGGTTCCTAACCCTGTTGCTTTCGCACATTACATTCTGCCTACCATTCGTAGTGGTGACAGTTTACAGCCGCTTGAAAGGCTTTGATGTAAAAATGCTAGAAGCAGCACGTGACTTGGGCGCTAGCGAATGGGTTATCCTGAAGCAGATCATCCTGCCTCTGGCCAAGCCTGCTGTTGCCGCCGGTTGGTTATTAAGTTTTACCCTGTCGCTGGATGACGTGATTGTTAGCTCATTCGTGACAGGTCCAAGCTACGAAATTTTGCCTTTGAAGATTTACTCCATGGTTAAAGTGGGTATCTCACCAGAAGTGAATGCATTGGCTACAATTATGCTGATTGTATCTTTGATTCTGGTTGTCAGCTCTCAGCTACTCGCTAGAGAAAAGATCAAATAAGGCTAGCAACACCGCTTTAAATTTGGCTATAGCCAAAGAACGAGCAAGTGGCCTTCGGGCCACTTGTTTTGTATTAACACCCTAAAAGGGTTTTGGAGATGATAATCTAATGAAAAAATGGTCCGCTTTTCTAGCCGGTACTGCATGCGCTGCTGCAATGTTATCTAACGTTGCCAATGCCGCAGACAAGGAATTAGTCTTTATGAACTGGGGCCCGTATATTTCTACGGAGCTACGTGAGCAGTTCACTAAAGAAACTGGTATTAAAGTGATTTATTCGACTTACGAGTCGAACGAGACTATGTACGCTAAGTTAAAAGCCCACCCCCAAGGTTACGACCTGGTTGTGCCGTCAACTTACTTCGTTGCTAAAATGCGCGATGAAGGCATGTTACAGAAAATCGATAAATCAAAGCTAACCAACTTCAAAGAGCTTGATAAGAATTATCTGGATAAGCCTTTTGACCCAAACAACGACTACTCGATCCCACACGTTATCGCAATGACAGGCTTGGCAGTCAACACTGACATGTACGACCCTGCCGATTTTGATAGTTGGGCGGACCTTTGGAATCCTGAGCTTGAAGGCCAACTGATGCTTATGGATGACACGCGAGAAGTGTTCCACATTGCTCTGCGCAAATTAGGTTACTCAGGTAACACCACCGATCCTAAACAGATCGATGAAGCTTACGAAGAACTGAAGAAGCTGATGCCAAACGTATTGGTATTCAACTCTGACAACCCTGCAGCACCTTACCTTGCCGGTGAAGTCGGTTTGGGCATGCTTTGGAATGGTTCAGCAGCCGCTGCGCAAAAAGAAGGCTTGCCTATTGAGCTAATTTGGCCAAAAGAGGGCGGTATCTTCTGGGTTGATAGTCTAGCCATTGCCAAAAACGCGCAGAATGTTGAAGCAGCCCACAAGATGATTGATTTCTTGTTGCGCCCTGACGTCGCAGCCAAGATCTCAGAGGAAACGGGTTACCTAACTGCTGTTGAAGCCTCTAACGCTAAATACAAAGACAACCCTACTCTATTCCCACCTCAAGAAGACCTTGATCGTGGTGAGTGGCAGGATGCAGTAGGCGAAATGAACATCCGTTACGAGAATTACTTCCTGGAACTAAAAGCCGGACAGTAATTTCCGCTTAAATTGATTCTAAGGCAGCTCTTTAGCTGCCTTTTTTTATACCCAAAATAGACTGATATTGACTATTAATAGTTCAGACAGTTATTAGGCGTTGATATTCCATATCATAATCATTCTATTCCCTGTTATAATATGCTCTTAAAAGCGTTGTATTATCAGTGCTTTTTACAGAACCTTACTACCCAAGAAATCTGGGTATACATCCGACGTTTAGCTTACGGGCTAAGCACAACGACACCTTGCAGGAGAAGCGGTTAGTACTTCACCGTGATGATTTTCATCCATAATTAGTACATTCGCTAGAGAACACTCTCAAAATCCCATTTAGTTTGGAGCATATAACAATGAAAAAATGGTCTTCTTTAATGGCCGGTGGTGTTTGCGCAATGGCAATGTTTTCGAACATGGCAACAGCTGCAGACAAAGAGCTATATTTCTACAACTGGTCTGAATATATCCCTTCAGAAGTTCTGGAACAGTTCACGAAAGAAACGGGCATTAAAGTGATTTATTCGACCTACGAGTCGAATGAAACCATGTACGCAAAGCTGAAAACCCATGGTGACGGTTACGATCTAGTGGTTCCATCAACCTACTACGTATCGAAAATGCGTGAAGAAAATATGTTGCAAAAAATCGACAAGTCAAAGCTAAGCCACTTTGATGAAATCGATCCAAACTTCCTGCACAAGCCATTCGACCCTGAGAATGATTACTCTATCCCTTACATCTGGGGTGCGACCGGTATCGGTGTTAACACTGATATGATGGACAAAGAAGAAGTAACAAGCTGGGCAGACCTATGGGACCCGAAATGGGAAGGTCAGCTAATGATGATGGATGATGCGCGTGAGTTCTTTCACATCGCCCTTCGTAAGCTTGGTTTCTCTGCGAACACCAAAAATCCTGAAGAGATTAAGGCTGCCTACGAAGAGCTTAAGAAGCTAATGCCAAATGTATTAGTATTTAACTCTGACTACCCTGCAAACCCATACATGGCAGGTGAGACGTCTCTAGGTATGCTTTGGAATGGCTCTGCCTACATGGCTCGCCAGGAAGGTGCAGAAATCGACATCGTATGGCCAAAAGAAGGTGCTATCTTCTGGATGGACAGCATCTCTATCCCAGCTAACGCCAAGAATGTTGATGCGGCGCATCAGATGATCGACTTCCTACTTCGCCCTGAAAATGCAGCTAAAATCGCTTTGGAAATTGGCTACCCAACACCTGTTGCGACTGCGAAAGACAAACTACCCGCTGATTTTGTCAACGATCCAAGTATCTACCCACCACAAGAAGTGATGGATGCAGGTGAATGGCAAGACAGCGTAAATGGCGCAAACACTATTTACGAAGAGTACTACCAGAAGCTTAAAGCGGGTCAGTAATCCCCTCTTCTTGATATTTTAAAACTCGGGCTCCGGCCCGAGTTTTTTTATCCATTAAATCTCCTCGAGCAATCCATTCATTGCTGTGTTTAGCCATTTGACCGCTGGGCCAACAGACTTCCCTTTCGGAGCCACACACTCTACCGGAACTTGCCATTCCTTATGATCGAAGGTAACAGGCAAGATTTTCATTCTTCCCATCTTTGCTCTCTGTTTAGCTTCATGACTTGGCAGGTAGGTCCAACCAATACCTTTTTCTACATATTGGATCAAGACATGGTGATCGTTTGTCCACCAATGCGTAGACGATATCGGCGGCATATAAGCCATAGATTTACCACTCTCACCTCTTACCATTAGCTGGCGGTATGGTATTAAATCGGCAGGCGTGACACTGTCATGTTTTGATAGTGGATGGCCAAGGCTAGCAACGGGCACAAACTTAATGCTGCCAATGTACCGTACATCCAGTTCTTTGAAATAAACCATATCAGTTAGCATGACACCAAGATCCCCTTTCCCGCTAAGTAACAAGTTGGGAATATCAGTACTACTTGCCAGCATGGTACTCAACGTTGTCGAACGAAAGTGCTGACTAAACTCATCGGCAATTGTACTGAGTTTATCTATCAGCAAATTATCATCAATTAAGATGGTGATTTCAGTTTCCTGGTAATCACTCAGCGCCTTCGCAGCACTTTGTAATTCAAAGCTCTGCTGTAACGTAGCTTCCGCAAACCGAAGTAAATGCCGACCTTGTTCTGTGAGCGTTGGCTTGCGAGTAGAGCGATCAAACAGTTCGACATTCAAGTCAATTTCGAGGTTTGCTATCCCCTGACTCACTGCAGATTGGACTTTTCCCAGTTGTCTGGCACAGGCCGAAAAAGACCCGAGCTTAGCTGCATTCACGAACATCTGGAGTTGTTCAAGATTGTACATACTATCAGTAAAAGTGATGATAACTAACTAGATTAAATCACAGATAACGATACATTACACGCACAAAACAACTTGCATTAGCTCAGGAAAATAATGATGACAATTAAAGAACGTATCTTGCACACCGTAATGTTTGAGGTGTTTGCCTTAGTGATATTAATGGGAGCCGCAACGATTTTTACCAGACATAACCCCGCCGTAGTCGGTGGACTTAGTGTGGTCATGTCATTAATCGCAATGGCATGGAACTACGTCTACAATGTGATATTTGATAAATTTGTTGGTGAAGATCGTTTAAGCAGAACCGTTAAAACCCGAATTTTGCATGGCCTTGGATTCGAAGGAGGGCTAATATTTGTCACGATTCCCGTATTAATGTGGGTATTAAAGTTAGATTTTTGGACTGTATTAATTCTGGACTTGGGAATTGTGATTTTCTTTTTGGTCTATGCAATCATCTATAACTGGGCATATGATCACGTTAAAGCAAAGTTTCTCACAAAGCCTATACAGAGTAATATCCGTGTATCGGATTGTTAAGCTAAAACGATAAAAGAAAACCAAACTTAAGATAGAAATAGAACGCCCGCTAACTGCGGGCGTTTTTATTTGGAGATCAGTTCAGCAACTTGTAACCAAGCGTTCTTCAGTAAGCTACAAAAATATGCATAAAGGCGCTTAATAAAAAAGTTATCCCAGTAGCCTATCGATTACAAGCAACCCAGTCCCCCCACTCTATGCAGGGGGTAATATTCACCAGTTCATACCACTAGGTATACGTTTGAACTATTAAACATGAAAGTAGTAACTATCTGTTTTATTGACTTAATACATATTAAAAAATGAAACATCCTTTTTTGAGCTGCTGATTGATTGATCAAAACAATGTCATCCGTACAATATCTAAACAAGCAACCCATACTCATAATGATTACAACTTATAATAAATAAAACCACACCTATACAGACCAAGGTAATTGCCGTGTATAAAAAACAATATAGTCAGACTCGAAGAACC